>NZ_AODH01000050.1 GCF_000525915.1 Brochothrix campestris FSL F6-1037
CGTCGCTGCCTTTTAGCTGAAATATCCCAGAAGTTAGCTGATGGAACTGGAAGAACAAAAGTGACAGCAGCTCGTTCAACTTCGAAGATATTGGAAGATAAAAGGTCTGCGACTATTTCCCGTCGCTGCCTTTTAGCTGAAATATCCCAGAAGTTAGCTGATGGAACTGGAAGAACAAAAGTGACAGCAACCGTTAGAAGCAAACAGCTTCGAATCGCGAAAAAGGAAGTGAAAGTGACAGCCCTTATTCATCCCAATCACTCTTATTGTTCTTCATATTTAAAGCAAAAAAATAGCAACGGAGCGTTGTTTTTAGCAACGTACCGTTGATATTTTTTTGCTGCTTTATTCCAAATAAAAGACCGCTTCAAGGGCTGTTTCAACCGGGCTATTATCCGCATTCGTTTTCATTAAAGGCTTCATTGCGACCCACCATTCTTGACAAATAGCTGTTTCAGCAATTTTTTGGTAAGCCGCCTTATTATCAACTTCCAAATAAGCAAAGAGTTCATCCGTTGTTTCATCAAAGAAAATCGAATAGTTATGTGCTCCATGTGTCTTCAAGGCCGCCTTCATTTCCGGCCATAACTCATCATGCCGTTTTTTGTACTCGTCTTTTACATTTGGTAACAAATACATTTTACTCGCAATTCGTTCCATCGTTACACCCCTTTCAAATAGCCTGCCACTGGTGTGACTTTAAACGCATCTGCCAATGCTTGTAATTGTGCATCAGTAATCGTCTGTTTCACACCACCTTGTGCTTGTACATAGGTATATACTTGGGCAGCTTTTTCGGCTGTTTCAATTAAGCCAAATACTTCATCCATGTCTTTACCACAGCCATAGATGCCATGATGTGGCCACACAACGAGACGACTCTTTTGCATTTTAGCAGATGTTTGTTCACCAATAACAGTTGTTCCTGGAACAAGCCATTCAATCACACCGACACCGTCTGGGAACACAACAATACACTCCGTACACATTTGCCATAATGTTCGTGTTAGCGCACGTTCTGCCAAATCATGCGTATATGTCATTGCTAATAAATGTGTCGCATGGCAGTGCATCACAATCCGGTTGTTGGGATCGACTTCCAATCGTTTAATATGACTCATTAAATGTGAGGGCAACTCACTCGTTGGCACGCCTCCATCTACAAAGCCCCATAATACTTCAACAGCTGCGCCATCCGTTGCAATACGAATGACACCGAGACTCTTTTCTGGTTCGAATGCGACATTTTTGAAGTACTTACCTGAACCCGTCACAATAAAATAGCGTCCTGCTAAAGCCGTTGCATCAAATGCTAAGGGTAGCGTTCGTACGACTGTTGTTAACGTCAAATACTGTGCAACCTCGGCCTCCGTTAGCAAATAACTAATATTCCCGCCGTTGCGTTCATCCCAGCCTAAACGATACATATTGGCCGTTGTTGCCATCATCTCTTTTACAAAGTGAGCATTAATAATTGTCATCAGTGCGCCTCCTAGCGTTTTGCTAATACATTTTTTTTCATATGCTTTTACTGCTGTCAACCAGTCAAGTCCAACTGGTACGCCTTGTTCTTGACAATAATAGTTCCACACACTACCGAATGGAAAATCTTTCAGTTCTTCAACCAATGCTAAGCGTTCTGTATAATTCCCCTCACGTTCAATTGTTTTTAAGTAGTCTGTTGGTTCTAACATCGCTTTTAGAACTGCTTTAATCGCGTTACGGGTTCCGATTACCCAAGCAGCCACACGGTTAATTGTCGCATCAAAAAAATCGAGGCCAATATATGTTTTTTGCAACAAATCATTACGAACAAGTTCACGTCCGATTGCTTGCAATTCATCATCCATGACAACGACATGGTCACTATCCCAACGAACAGGACGACTAACATGTAACAAAATTCCACTGCTATATAACGATAGAGCCGATAATTTATCAGAGATGACTTCCGTCGGATGGAAGTGTCCGGCATCCATACAAATTAATTTATCACGGGTTAAACCATAACCCATATAAAATTCATGAGAGCCAACCGTGTATGCTTCCGCACCAAGACCAAACACCTTACTTTCAACCGCATCTAATGTATGGGCTGTATCATAGCTCGTTTCAAAAATTTCATCGAGTGATTCCATTAGGCGTTGACGTGGACTAAGACGATCAATCGGTGTATCTTTGTATCCATCTGGCACCCAAAAATTATTCACACACACTTGACCGAGTTCCTCACCAAAATAGTTAGCGATTTTACGTGAGGCCTTTCCGTGTTCAATCCAAAATTGACGAATTGAATCATCTGGACTCGCTAATGTAAAACCATCTGCTGAATTAGCATGTGAGAAAAACGTTGGATTAAAGTCGAGTCCGATTCCCTGCGCTTTGGCCCAGTCAACCCATTTACTAAAATGACGCGGTTCTAATGTATTTAAATCGACTTGCTCCGTTGTATCTGCATACATTGCATGTAAGTTTAATTTATGTTTCCCAGGAATTAATGCATAGGCTTGCTCCAAGTCAGCCCGTAATTGATCCGGTGTATGTGCTGCCCCTAAATAGTTGCCGGATACAGCAATACCTCCGGTTAATTCACCGTCTGGATTTAAGAAGCCACGAACATCGTCGCCTTGCCAACAGTGCATTGAGATTTTCACCTGTGCAATTTTGCGTAAAACCTCATCTGTATCGATTCCAAGTGTGGCATATTGTGCTTTTGCTTCATTATATTGTGTAGTAATGTTTGTCATTTTAATGACCTCCTATTTTTGTTAGTAAGTGTTCAAATTCATTGTTTGCGTTATTAGATGGTTCATATGTTTCACCAGCAAATGATTGAGCGATCACCTGGCGTGCTTCTGCAAGATTGTCAATTTCTCCAGCAGTAATCATCTGCACCGCAAGATTACCAATTGCAGTCGCTTCAGCTGGTCCGGTTTTAATCGTAATGTTTGCTAAATCAGCGGTTAATTGGTTTAAGACTGCCACATTACTCCCACCACCGACAATGTAAAGCACCGCTGTTTTTTCACCAACAATCGCATCTAACGCCTTAATTTCTTTGGCATAACATAATGCTAAACTGCTATAAACACAATTGGTTAATTCACCGGTGGTTTGCGGAATCGGTTGGTTTGTTTCGCGACAATAATCTTGAATCGCAGCAATCATCTGTGGCGGATTGTTAAATCGCTCATCATTCACATCGATTACCGAGGTGAAGTAAGCGGTCTCATTTGCAAGTTCCGCCATTTCAGCATAACTGTGAAGATAGTCTTCATTACGGGCAATTTCTTGAACAATCCAAAGGCCCATAATGTTTTTTAAGAACCGGTAGGTACCATAAGCGCCCCATTCATTCGTATAGTTAGCCGCAAACGAGGCAGCGGTCACTTTGGGTGTTGCTAATTCTTTGCCTAATAACGACCAGGTTCCGCTACTAATATAAGACCAATTGGCGTGTGTTGCCGGTACACCAACAATTGCTGAGGCAGTATCGTGCGTCGCGACTGTAATTATTTCACAGGCAGGTAAGTCAAATGTTGGAAACTGCTCTCTTTGTAAGGGACCTAACACAGTGCCAGCTTCAACGAGTTCAGCAAACAACTCAGGTTTAACACCAATCTCACTTAAGAGATCGTCATCAAAGAGCTTATCTGAATAGTTTAATAACTGTGTCGTCGATGAATTGGTCACCTCTGAGACGGCTTTTCCGGTTAAACAATAGCCGATGTAATCAGGGATTAATAATAATGTATCCGCTTGTGCCAGAACGTCTTTATCTTCCACGTATAACTGATACAACGTATTTAATTCCAGAAATTGAATGCCCGTTTTTTGGTAAATATAATCTTTTGAACAATGCTCAGTCAGGTTTACAATTGCATTTTCTGTCCGTTTATCGCGATAACTAATCGGATCCGACAGTTTTTGGCCTTGTTGAAGCAGCACATAATCAACACCCCACGTGTCAATTCCGACCGAGCATGACTCAATCCCACGTGACTTTACGTGTGTTAAGCCAGTTAAAATTTGTGTCATCAACTCATCAATGTCCCAACGATCGTGTCCGTCTTTATGAGAAAAGCCATTTTTAAAGCGATGAATTTCTTCTAATGCAAGCTTGCCTGCTGTGATTGATCCTAGCAATACTCGACCACTTGAAGCACCGATATCAACTGCCACATAATGTTTCATCTAACGTCCCTCCTCTATTTCTCCGTTGAGCCGTAACGTTCTTTCGTAATCGCGGCTAACGATTTTCCTTGCGTGTTTGGCGTCCAAATCACACCGATAATGAGTGAAATGACGAGCATGATAATCATGAAGACACCGGCTGCTTTGAACCCTAGTGAGCTGAGCATTAGTGGGAATATCATTGACCAGATGCCGACACTTGAACGAACCACAAAATACATTAAGCCTTGTGCGGCCCCTCGATAGCGAGCTGGGAATAATTCTGAAGACCATAATGCGTAAAAGGCCTGTGCACCAATACCTGCTTGAAAGCCCCAAGCGATAACAAAAATCCATAAAGCCAACCACGTCATTCCTGCGAACGTTAAAACGATCCAAGCGATAACGCCAAGGGCTGCCCCAATCGTAAATAGTGTACGTTGACTAATTTTATCCGCATATTTAGAGAAAACAAAGTAGGTTGAAACAGCTGTTGTCGTCCAGAGAACCGTTTGTAACAAGTTCGCTTGCGTGTTTGTTAGCCCACCTACTGTTTCGTAGACGAATGGCATAAAGAAGCCCATTGCTCCAGCAACTAAGTTCCAGAACATGTACACTCCTACGAGGAATAATAACGATTTAATATTAATTTTATTCGTAAATAATTCTTTATAGGGATGTGCTTTTTTAGTGATTTTTTCTTCAGCCTGTGATGCTTGCCAAGCTTCCGATTCGTCGAGTTTCCGTTGCATTTGCCATGCAATAAAAGCAACAACAAACAATGTTCCGAAGATGATTCGATTACCCATTAATCCCAGTGGCGATAAAATAACACCGAGCAAGAAAATAATTGCAGGTCCAATCGACCAGGCAAATTGTGATATCCCAATATTACGGGCACGATTTCCTGCATCTGATGTTTCTGATATATACGTCCAGGCTGCTGGAACACCAATACCGACTGAAATACCAGTAACTAAGAAGCCGGCGAGCAACATCGTGAAATTCATCGAGAACATAATTAAGGCGACACCGAGCATGTAAATTAACATATTATACGTGTAAATAAATTTTCGGCCATATTTATCCGCTAAACGACCACCGAGTAATGCACCAATTGCTGCCCCAAACGCATTGGCACTTACCGCACCTAAGATACCGACAGCTAAACTTGATAAATTTAATTCTTCCGCCCAAAGTGTTAATCCTGAGGCCCCTGCAACTATCGCACCGGCATCCAAATAATTTGTTAATGAGACCGCAATAGTGCCTTTTTTATTTCCTGCTTTGTTCACAACTGCTTCCGACATTTCTTTTCCTCCTCTTTGTAAACGCTTTCTTAATTCTATTTAACCGCTTTTTGTATCCGCTTACAATGTCATTGTGTTAGAATGAAAGTATCAAATTCACAGAGGTGATAAAATGGATAGTAGTCTTTTAAATACGATTTCACAGTTATCTACGATTGAAAAAAGACAACAATCAGGTATGGCTTTTATTATGGATATTCCTCAATCTGGCATCCTCAGACTAAATAATGAAATTGAGTTGATTAATGACTATTTCTTCAAACACAAAGATATCTTCATTAATCGGCACAATCGTTTTGCTGACTACCCCGCTCATAAACATGAATTTGTTGAACTGAATTATATGCTCAAGGGTAGTTGTCAACAAGTTGTCGATGGTCATGAACTCACCTTACATGAAGGTGAATTATTATTATTAGACGTCGGCTGTACCCATTCTTTAAAAGCATGTGGCGAAAATGATTTATTAATGAATATTGTTTTCAAAAACCAAGCGATTAATATCGACTGGCTCACGACCATGCATAAACAAAATAGTCCCGCGTTCAAGTTTTTATTGAATGCTTCTGGTAAAACTAGCTGTAATCAAACAAAGTATCTTCATTTTGAAAGTAGTCATATCACACATATCCAATTTGTTTTATCACGGATTATTCATGAATATTATTTAGAGACAGATTACTCCACTCGCATAATACACATGTACTTGCCGATACTTTTCACTGAGCTTATTAGGAAATGTGATTCGATGCTTAGCCACTCATTAACGAAAGAATTGTCTGTCAATGATGAACTGATGCTTTCTATTTTAAAACTAATAGAAACTGACTATCAAACACTCACTTTAAAGCAACTTGCTTCAAAAATCGGCTACAATACAAACTACACTGGTAATCTCATCAAAAAAATTACAGGGCTGACCTTTACACAACTTTTGAATGAACGTCGGCTTATTGTTGCCCATCACCTCATAGCTACAACCGATTTACCGATTAATGCGATCATTGAGACGATTGGTTGTTCCAATAAAACTTATTTTTATAAAATATATAAAGAACACTTCCACCACTTCCCCTCTCACGCACGAAAAAAAACAACAAGACACCTCCTATATTTAAGCTATCAATTGGAAACCGAACGAACTAATGCTATAGTACTACTTAAAGAGGGTATACCTAAAAAAAGATATAAATAAGGCGGTGTTCATATGGAGCGACAAACAGTGTTACAACTCGAACAAATCACTAAAAAAATCAAACGCAAGTCCATCGTAAGCGATATTACCTTTTCGCTTAAACAAGGCGAGATTTTAGGCTTATTAGGACCCAATGGTTCTGGTAAAACAACGATTATGCGACAAATAGTCGGTCTTACCTTTCCGACAAACGGTAAAATCGTTGTGATGAACGAGCAGGTCAGCCCAACTAATCGTAAATACTTAAAACATATTGGTGCCATTATCGAAAACCCCGAATTTTATAACTATATGACAGGCTACCAAAATTTAATGCAATTCATCCGCCTGTCCAATTATGAAATTACAACGACCGAACTCGATCAATTAATTGAACGCGTTCATTTAACCGACAGTATCCACAATAAGGTTAAGACTTATTCGCTCGGAATGAGGCAACGTCTTGGCGTCGCTCAAGCTATCTTACATAAACCAACCATTCTTATTTTAGACGAACCAACAAACGGACTAGACCCCCAAGGTGTGCGTGAATTCCGCGAGTTGTTAAAAGAACTCGCCTTTAAAGAGAACGTCGGTATTTTAATTTCGAGCCATCTGCTACATGAGATTGAACAAATGTGTACTCGCCTCCTCGTATTAGAAAAAGGCGTTATCATTAAGGATACATCTTTAGATAATATGCTTGTGCAAACAAATATCATTAAGTTAAAAACTTCCGATAACCACTCAGCCAAGCTGTCACTCGAGACCTTAGATTACGAGGCAAACTTAAGTGGGGAGCAACTTATCATCACGTTGAAAACAGCATCTTTGGCCGAGGTCATTCGTACACTCGTCCAAGATAACATTGATATTATCGCCATCGAGCAACCGCGTGAAACGCTCGAAGATAACTTCATCAAACTAACCAATCATTCACAAGGAGGCGATGTGCATGTTTAGTCTCATTCAAAATGAATTTTTCAAACTGTGGTTCCGTCGTTCAACTCTGGTTTTTGTACTGCTCACAGCTATTTTCGGTCTAGGGTTTGCTTATCTTTGCAGCTCACTCGAATTAGTATCTGATGGCGCCTACTATTTTTATAATTTAGGTGGCATTACGTCGTTAATTAATTTATTTATTGTCATCTTAGCCAGCACGATTGTTGCCAGTGAATTTAGCCAAGGCACCATTAAATTTTTATTGATTCGGCCATTTAGTCGCACACAAATATTGTTATCGAAAATCATCACGGCTTTTATCATGGCGATTTTATTAACACTTCTCCTATTTATGACGAGCTACCTCGGTACGTTACTGTTTTTTAAAGATGTTAATCTCACCGCCAATTTAACGAGTGTCGTTGACGTCTCTGCACTCAATTTAGCCTTTCGGACAGCAGGCGCAAATCTTTTACTCATGTTATTTTATATTATGATTTCTGTTTTCATCTCCGCTTCATTCAGATCGCAAGCATTGGCAGTTGGTTTTGGTACTGCCGTCTTATTTTCTTCGAGTATTTTAAATGGTATTTCGATGATGCTCATTCAAAAATACAGTTGGTTACGATGGAACCCGTTTAATACCTTAAATATTAAGGATAGTGTGATGCCTGCTAAATTAGCTGAATCAAACCTGTTTGACTTCCATCTTTCAGCTCCGCAGATGATGATTGCTTTGATGGTCTACATCATTATTTTTTATCTCTTGTCACAGGTTATTTTCAACCGTCGTGATGTATCACTTAGCTAAATCCACATACTATGATATACTATGATTAGAACTTATTTATATTGAAAAACAACTGGAGGAGCCTGTCATTGACGGGCTCTTTTTGTCTTGAGGAGGAAATTATGGAGTTATTATGGCAATTGGCACTTATTATCGTGGCAGCAAAAAGTGTGGGGTACTTATCACAACGACTCGGGCAACCGAGCGTCCTTGGTGAAATTATCGTTGGTATTTTAATCGGACCAGCCGTTTTCGGTTGGCTGACTTTCTCTCATTCACTCGAAACCTTTAGTGAACTGGGTGTGATTTTCTTAATGTTTTTTGCCGGTTTAGAAACAAACATGAAGGACTTGCGTGACAACCAAAAATCAGCCATCACCGTCGCCGTCTTAGGTGTGATTGCACCCTTTATTGGTGGTTACCTAGTCGGTTATTTGATGGGCTTATCACTGACACATTCTCTGTTCATCGGGATCGTTTTTTCGGCTACGTCAGTCAGCATTTCAGTTCAAACCTTCCGCGAGTTAAATGTTCTTAAAAGTCGTGAAAGCATTACCGTCCTTGGGGCGGCTGTCGTTGATGATGTGCTTGTGATTGTCGGTTTAGCGGTGATGTTAAGTTTAACCGTTGCCGATGATATGAGTTTATCGCTTGTTTTTATTAAACAGCTCGTTTTCTTCATTGTTATTATCCTGATCAGTTGGAAAATTGTGCCACTCATCGCTCGCTTATTCTCAAAATCGAACGATGCTTTTATAGTTTTTGCTGCCATTCTCTGCTTAAGCTTTTCATATTTCGCAGATGCAATGGGCTTAAGCAATATTATTGGTGCCTTCATTGCCGGCTTAGCCTTGTCGGGCATCAAACAAAAAGTGGTCGTTGAAGAGAAATTCGCGCCCGCCATTTTCACCTTATTCGTCCCGGTCTTTTTTGTCGGAATTGGATTATCAGTCGACTTCACCGGTATTGGCTCTCATCTGTTATTATTACTCTTACTAACAGTTGTCGCTATTATTACAAAACTAGTTGGGGCTGCAATTGGGGCACGAGTCACTGGCTTTGATACACGCGGATCGCTCATCATCGGGGCGGCCATGATTTCTCGAGGCGAAGTCGCTTTGATTACTGCCAGTCTCGGCTTGAGTGCGGGTCTCATCTCGCAAAGTTACTTCACACCGATTATAGTCGCGGTCATTATTACGACCTTAGTGACACCACCTTTACTTAAAGCCTTAATTAAACCCGCATAAGATGAACACGTTTTTTTAGTGAAAGTAACAAAACAGCTCCTACTCTATCGATTACTTTCGATAAAGCTGGGGCTGCTTTTTTGTATCTATTTGTCTCTTGCCTGATCGAATCTGTTTTTGGATTAATCCAAATAAAAAAGGATTAGCAAGCATCTATTCTGCCACTAATCCTTTTTTGGTTGCGCTAGATTCCTATGAATCGACTTTTTGTTTCTTTTTATCGTTCATTAAAGTGCAATTTTACCATCGCTATCTGCTGTTTTAAAGATGGCTAAAATGCCTTGGATAATACCAATCACACCTGGTATCCCTGTCCAACAAAAGATTAAGAACAAGATGCCGAGTCCATTTTTACCGGCATAAAATTGATGGAGACCAAAATGACCTAAAAACAAGGCTAGTACTATGTAAATAACTTTATTAACTTCCTTCATTTCCAATCACGCCCCTTTGTATCTTTAGAATATCATGGTTAGTATGTACCTTCAACTTTAACGGTCATGAGAATAGTTTTTCTGCCACTGTTTTATTGAGTGATTTAAACATCTCATTATGCGAAGAAACCATGCCGATTGCATCTGCTTTTGGTTCAACAAATTGTTTGCATTGGTTGATTGCATTAGCAGCATCTTGAAACGTACCGGCAATTAAATTGAGTTTGCTTCATACGCAATAATGTCGCCTACGGCAAAGATACCGGGGACAGACGTTTCACAATAACCATTGCCTTCGATTAATTGATGTTCGTTCATCTTCACCTTTGCTTGCTCAATGAGGGCGTTATCAATCTCATAGCCGTGATTAACAATCACTTCATCAACATCAACGATTTGCTCCTCACCATCTCGTAACAGCGACACACCACAAATCCGACTGTTATGTTTATCTGAAATAAACGACCGTACAGTTGTATTATACCAACATTCCACCTTATTGTGAGCCAACTTAGCAATATCCGCTTCATGGGCCACTAATTCTGTTTTGCGACAAGCAATGTACACTTTTTTGGCATAGGGTTCAATTTCATTCGCCCAGTCGACGGCCGAATGGCCTCCGCCTGATACAAGCACTGTTTTGCCACGAAAACTTCCGAGCGATTTGACGGTGTAATTGAGGTTGGTCACTTCAAATCGTTCTGCGCCTGTAATCGCAATTTTTTGTGGTGTAATGATGCCACTCCCCACAGCGAATATAACCGTTTTAGAGTAGTGCGGCTGACCCGATGCTGTCATTAATTCGAAGTGATTGTCCTTCTTTGTCACCGAAACGACCTTTTCTTTGAGCACAACAGTTGGGTTAAAGGTATGGGCCTGCGTCACAATTTGGTCAATAAATTGTCCGGCTGGAATCGGTGGTTGTCCGCCAATATCCCAAACGATTTTTTCAGGATAAATTTGTAGTTTTCCACCGAGAGATGCTTGAAAATCAATGACTTTCGTCTTCATTTGACGCAGTCCTGCATAGAAGGTTGAGTAGCACCCTGATGGGCCACCCCCGATAATCGTCACATCATAGAGTTCTTTTTCATCCATTAGACCTAACTCCTTTAGGCGGTTAACCGCGATTGTTATTGACAAGGCTAGTAATTTAAGTTTATTATACACTTAATTGATAACGATTATCAATCTATTATTACTAGATGGGAGTGCGCTGACATGACGCGTTTACATATTTCAAAACTTGACGTCTTTTATGGCTCTAAAAAAACAGTCGAGTCAGTTACCTTAGAACTACCCGATCAAAAAATAACCGCGATTATCGGACCCAACGGTTGCGGTAAATCAACCTTATTAAAAGCCGTTGCACGCATTCTACCTTACGAAAATGGTAGTATCGTCCTCGATGGTGCCAAAATTAAGCAACTGCCCTCATTGGCAATTGCTAAAAAGCTCGCCATTCTACCACAGTCACCTGAAACACCAATCGGTTTAAGTGTTTATGACCTCGTTTCTTACGGGCGTTATCCGCATCAACGTCGCTCTAATAAAGCAGCCGATAAAAAAGTGATTGAGTGGGCCTTAGCAGTCACACAGATTACGTCTTTAAAAGATGCCCTCATTGATGAATTATCGGGCGGTCAACGCCAACGTGTTTGGATCGCGATGGCTTTAGCTCAAGATACTGACTTTATTATTTTAGATGAACCGACAACTTATTTAGACATCGCTCATCAACTCGAGGTATTGGAGTTATTACAGCAGCTAAACATTCAACAACATCGTACAATCGTGATGGTGTTGCACGATTTAAACCAAGCCGCACGCTATGCCGACCATATTGTCGCAATGAAAGAAGGCAAGGTGCTTTATGCCGGCACACCGCAAGAAGTTATGACCAGTCCTAATCTCGCTGCCATTTTCAACATTGAAACAGAAATTGACTGGGATGAACGTTACCATTGTCCACGCTGTATTTCATATAACTTATTGCCAAAAAAAAGGAGATTCTCATGAAAACTAAACTTATGCTTGTCTGTATCGCTGCACTCGTCCTTATCTTAACAGGCTGTGGCACTGACGCAGCTAAACACACAACTGCGAAAGCAGAGCCTAAAACATTCACCTATCAATCTGAAGATGGTCCGATTGAACTACCAGCGAAGCCACAGCGTATCGTCGTTTTATCTGGTTTTGCAGGGAACGTTCTTAAATTCAGTGACAAGGTTGTTGGTGTTGATAGCTGGTCAAAAATGAATCCGAACTTCGATAAACAACTTAAAAATGTCACCGAAGTGTCTGAAGACGACCTCGAAAGCATCATTGCCGTTAAACCTGATTTAATCATCGCCCTTCAAACCGTTAAAGGTAAAGAAAAGCTTAAAAAAATCGCCCCCACTGTCCTCTATACGTATGGTAAACTTCCCTACTTAGAACAGGCACTTGAAATTGGTAAGGCGATTAATCAAGAAAAAGCAGCTGCTGCTTGGATTAAAGATTACCAAGCCCGTACCAAAGTAGCGGGTAAAGAAGTGAAGGCGCACATCGGTGAAGATGCGACGATTTCAATCTTAGAAAAATTCAATAAACAAGTGACTGTGTTCGGTGATAACTGGGGCCGCGGTTCTGAAGTTGTCTATCAAGAAATGGGTCTGAAAATGCCTGATATCGTGAAAGAAAAAGCCTTAAAAGCTGGCTACTACACGTTATCTAACGAAGAATTAGGCAACTATATGGGCGACTATGTCATCTTAAGTTCTGCCAGTGATGCCGATAGTTCTTTCCAAAAAACAGCTTCATTTAATGCGATTCCAGCCGTGAAAAACAACCGTGTCATCAATGTGGAATCAGCAACCTTTTATTTCAATGATCCCTTGACGCTTGATTTCCAATTAAAAACAATCAAAGACGCGTTACTAAAAATGAATTAATCACCTTCGGAGGTACTATTTGTGACATCACACCTTAATCGACCACTACGTTTCGTTATTATTAGTGTGATACTCTTACTCTTGCTTGTGTGTGCATTCGCCTTAGGGGCAACAAATTATTCGTTGCCTTACCTTTGGCAGAGCCTGTTTGACGGGGCGCATGCACAAACATTCACAACCCTCCTCGAACTCAGGCTGCCACGTAATGTTGCAGCCTTACTCGTTGGTGCGGCATTAGGAGTATCAGGCTGTATTATGCAAGCAATCACCCGTAATCCTTTAGCTGATCCTGGCTTGCTTGGTTTAAGTGCCGGGGCAAACCTCGGCATTTCACTTGTGATGGCGCTCATCCCAACTTTATCATTTTACGGCATCATGGGGGCCTCTTTTCTCGGAGCCACATTGGGGGCTCTCCTTGTGTTAGGCATGAGCCAATCGCATAGTATTTTCAAAGTTATTCTGGCCGGGGCCGCTATTTCAGCTTTGCTCACCGCCATCGCAGAGGGCATTATGCTGTTAACAAAGTCCTCACAAAGCGTCACAATGTGGACGTCAGGTGGGCTAATTGGGGTGACGTGGGCGGAGGTCAAACTGGTTTTCCCGGTTATTGCCATTGCCTTACTCTGTGCTTTGTTGCTCGCAAAAAAAGTTGGCTTGCTGAGTATGAGCGACGAGGTTGGCATCGGGCTAGGACTTAATATTAAACAAACAAAATTACTGTTATTTTTATTAACAACATTGTTAACCGGGGCTGCCGTTGCCTTAATCGGGAACATGGCCTTTGTCGGTCTCATCGTGCCGCATATTGCCCGCTATGTTATCGGCACAAACTACCGCTATCAATTGCCGATGGCGGCCTTAACTGGGGCCGGCTTACTCTTACTAGCAGATACGTTAAGCCGTGCGCTCAATCCGCCGTTCGAAATTCCGATTGTGGCGATTTTATCGATTGCCGGTTTGCCGTTCTTTTTATTCATCGTTCAACGCGGAGGTGTGACTCATGACTAAACAACAACGACGTCTGCGTTTTAGTGTAATTGCCCTTCTGTTACTTGTCTGTTTTTTTAGCTCGTTGATGGCTGCAAGTCATGCGGTTAGTTTCAACCGCATTTTAGCGACTTTAGTCGGTGATGGTACTATGATGGAAAATTTCATCGTTTGGGAAATCCGCTTACCACGTTTATTTATCGTCTTGTTTGCTGGTATGGCACTTGCCTTATCCGGTGCCCTGCTGCAAACGGTCATTAAAAATGACTTAGCTGATCCGGGTATCATCGGTATTAATGCCGGTGCAGGCGCTGGTATTGCCGTATTCTTCTTATTCGCACCGCTTTCCTTAGCGAATCAATCGTATTTATTGCCCGTGGCCGGCTGTGTTGGCGCAGGCTTAACCGCTACTTTAATCCTCGTCTTATCAAATAACAAAACGAGTGCGATGATTTTAAACGGCATCGGTTTTTCGTTTGCGATGTCTGGCATCATGGTTGTGTTAATGTCACCGACGCGGCAAGAAAAGGTGGATTTTTTGGCGAGTTGGCTCGCCGGTTCCATCTGGGGTACAAGTTGGTTTTATGCCGCGATTTTAGCGGGACTTTGCCTCGTTGTTATCCCGACTATTTTAAGCCAAGTACGACAACTCGATTATTTACAACTGAGCCGTGAATCAATCATTGGACTTGGTATCCCCTTAAAACGGTGGCGCATCGGTTATATTAGCTCCGCTGTTGTGCTAGCTGGTGTCGCTGTATCAATTACAGGTGGTATTTCGTTCATCGGCTTACTTGGCCCGCACATCGCCA
Source organism: Brochothrix campestris FSL F6-1037 (assembly GCF_000525915.1). Taxonomy (GTDB): domain Bacteria; phylum Bacillota; class Bacilli; order Lactobacillales; family Listeriaceae; genus Brochothrix; species Brochothrix campestris. The sequence continues at coordinate 14,806 of NZ_AODH01000050.1, forward strand.
AAAATTTAGTCGGCACTAAACACCGGCATTTTTTACCAATGAGCTTGCTAATTGGTGCGATTTTGCTTGTCGCTGCTGACGGCATTGCCCAACGATTGAACATCCCCGCTGGCATTATCGTGGCAATTATTGGCGCACCATATTTCATTTATTTATTGAGGAAAAAGTAAAAGTACGTTAAAGCTGTTTTAACCTGCAGTGATTGGAAAGTTCGAGCTTGCGATTATTTTCTATCGCAAGCAGCGAAGTTGAAATTTACGTGCTGTTAGCTGATGTAACTGGAGAGGTAACAGCGAAATCAAACTGTTAGAACTGTCGAAATTGGAACTACCGAATCGGCCGATTATTTACCGTCGGCAAGTGAGGAGTGAAATTTCCTAAGTGCTGGTTGATTGAGCTGGATAAATAAAAGCGAAATCAAACCGTTAGAAACGAGAATATAAAAAAAAAGAAGCTGTTATCACAGCTTCTTTTTTTTGACACTCTAACTTTAGTATTCAATTAAACAATTTCCAATAGCGCTGTTAACGACGTCACAGTATAAGTGGGGGTTATGCCTTCAATCAATGGTTTAGCCTCACGATTTAGCCAAATCGATCGCATCCCACTACGATTAGCACCTAATATATCAGTCATCAAATTATCACCAATCATTATTGTTTCTGTGGCTTCAATCGCTAATGTCGCTAAGAGATGTTCAAATAAACGCACATCCGGCTTACCATAGCCGATATCGCCTGAAATGATGATGCTCTCAAAGAAAGGGACTAGCTCAGGAGTTAAACGTAATTTTTCATTTTGTAAACTCGGGGCACCATTCGTTAACAATACCAATTGGTATCTCGCCTGCAGTTCTGCTAAAACAGATAGGCTATCCTCATATAAAAAGGGACTTTGACGGCGCATTGTGATGAAATAAGCGGCACAAGCTTCCGCTAGCTGCCAGTTTTCAATGCCACAAGCTTGTAAGCCTTGATGCCATGCATCATTACGGTAACGAGGAGCCAATCTTTGCAACGCTGAAAAAACAGGTAACGACTCATCAAACTGAGCCCACAAACCTTCAAATGGATTGATTCCAATTTGTTGAGTGAGCGAATAAGTTGGATAACTGGCATAAAGCTTAGTGGCTACCTCTCTCACGGCTTTTTCTAGCAATTCCGCATCAACACCTGTTTGTGCCTTGGCATGCTCACAGGTTAATCTAAAGGCCTCTGAGATACTTTTCTTATCCCATAATAAAGTATCATCTAAATCGAATACTAGCGTTTTGATTGTCATTGACTTCGCTCCCCTACGTTCGTTTTTTTTAGCATAGCATAATTTTCAGCTAAAAAAAAACCAACAGTTTGTAGACCAAGTCAGAAAGACGACTTTTTTTGAAAACAACTCAAGTGGCTTTTTCTACGAGCGGACTGCACTTTCAATCATACTATCATTAACGAGCAGAATCCCCACCATCAATTACTAATGCTGCCCCTGTAATATAAGAGGATTCATCCGATGCTAAAAATAGCGCTGCATTGGCGACTTCAACTGCTTTACCTAAACGTTTAAGTGGTGTTGCTGCCACAAGCGCCGCCATACCTGAGGCACCACCAGTAATCAGCGCAATTTTGTCATTTAATCTGTTCATTTCATCAAAAACCCTTTTTTAATAGATTTCACTTCTTAACGAAGTCCCTCCTGCTACTTTACCTCAAATCAGTCCATATGAACCTCTCGAACTATTAAAGGATAATCGCTTTGATAAAGCTTTTTATATCGCTGTAAAATATTGTTTCAACTGTTTTTCAAATAGTTGAAACCCCTTTTTTTGCTCTAGACCCCGTTGTGAAATCATTATCATCTCCACTGTATTTTGTGGGACATCCAATGGTTTAAAGGCTAACGGCTGTTCTTTTTTTCGTGTAGCCTCCACAAACGAATAATCCACACCAAAGGTTGCCGCTCCTTCATGCAATGCCTTCGTTAAGGCATTGGTATTATTTGAACTCAGTCGCAAATTAGGACAACCGTATCGGCAGATGACTTCTTCAAAATACCATAAGATAAAATCATCACGATAGCTTACTAATGGATATGTCAACAATTCCTCAGGGCTGATTTTAGCCTTACGTCCGTAGCGGCTCTCCTTTGGTACAATAGCCAACATCTTGGCTGTTTGTAATCGTTGCGCATTCACACCCGTCAAATCTAACTTCATCTCAGGATGAATCATCAACAGTCCAATATCAAGCTCATTCTGTTGCACCGCTTTAATAATATCAATACCGTTCTTTTCTGCAATCGCTAACTGCACGTCTGGTTGTTGCTGATTAAACTGTGTGCTTATTTGCATCAACAAGTGCATTGCTGTCGGAATCGTCGCTAGCCGAATCACCCCATTGGAACACATCGTTGTTCGCTCGATTTGCTGATGCATATCGCTAACAACCTTCGTGATTTTCTTAGCATATTGAATCACTACTTGACCTTGTGCAGTCGCCTGGCTGCCTTTTTTTGAGCGTTTAAAAATCGATATTGCTAACTCCTTTTCAAGCGCGCTAATTGATTGACTCATCGCAGATAGCGTAATATTAGACTGCTCACTCGCCTTCGTTAATGAACCACTACGGGCGACAGCAATGACATACTCAAATTGTTGTAAATTCATAGTCTCTCCCTTCAGTTTTACTTAAGTTAACTAGCTTCTATGTCTAGTTTACTAAATTTAACATACTCTCACAACGATTTTGTAAGCGTTATCAATCAGTTGGAAACAACCTGTTTATATTCTTAAAAAAAAGACATTGACTCGATTGTCAACGTCTTAATTGCTACTATTTCTTAACTTTTCCTTCTAGCTGCTGTAACAGTGCTTGTATTTGATCATGGCTTTTTGTATTGGTAATGTTTTCCAAGCGTTTTTGGAAATCATCAAACTTACTTTGCGAAAGCTTAGCATCCTGTTTATCTTTCGCTAACCATTTTGTCATATCAGTTCTTAAGTTGTACGTATCCGATAGTTGTTTACTTGCACTTGCCAATGACATTAGACGTTCTTCTTTCCATTTTGAATCAGGAAAAATATCCATCGCGTTAATCGCTGCTTGAATTTTTGCTTGTGTCGCACTATTAGTGACAACACCTTGTTTAATTAAGCGATTGGTCATCTTGTTAGCCTTTTGACGATCTTCAATATCAGGCAACCGCGATTCTAATTCACCTCGTAAAACATCTTCCGAAACATTGTCGATATCTTGACGAAGATCAGTGACTGAAATAGTATTGTCGACATAACCATCCTTATCAACGATTGCTCGCACTTTCTTTGCAATTTTCTCATTATGTGTACTATGCGATTCTTGTGTATAGTAATACGCAGCATACGTGCCTCCACCTACTATTAGCAAGCCAATTAGCAATTTAATTACAAATGCTTTCATACATTCTCATACCCTTCTCTATATAGTGAAGTATTACTTTCATTTTAACACATTTCCACCTGTTTTAATTCCCTCCTTATCACTTTCCTCTCAAACAATTCACCCTATTTCAAATCGAAACCCTTGAAAATTTCCGAGGAAATAAAAAAAAAACTGCTACTTGCCTATACAGATAGTTTATTATCAGATAGAATTACAGATATACTTTGTAACAAAGTATTTTCATTCTTTAGAAAAGAGGCGATTATTTGAAAAGTACAACACAAACACCTATTGAAATTAAACATACACAACTATTACTCGGTTTACTAATGGCTGGTTTCATTGGATTATTTGGCGAAACAGCCTTAAACATAGCCTTGAGTCAATTAATGAAAGATTTCACAATTACCCCAAGTACTGTACAATGGCTTAGCACCAGTTACATTTTAGCAATTGGTATCCTAGCACCCTTATCTGGATTACTCCTTAGATGGGTAACCACCCGAAAATTATTATTATCATCTATTCTTATTTTCATCATCGGAACGATTATTTGCGCAACTGCTCCTTTATTTGCGTTTTTATTAATCGGACGGATTATTCAAGGTATCGCAACTGGTATTTTAATCCCACTCATTTTTAACACTGTCCTAATTATTTATCCTCCCGAAAAACGAGGGACAGCAATGGGATTCGTAGGCTAGTCATTAGTTTCGCACCGGTAATTGGCCCTACTATTTCAGGTTTTTTATTATCTAGTTTATCATGGCGTTGGATTTTCATCGTGATGCTCCCCTTTTTAGCCATCGCTTTCATTGTTTCATATATTTACATGCGAAACATCACCACGGTTACCCGACCAAAAATCGATGCATTATCGGTGGCACTCTCCGTCATCGGTTTTGGTAGTGTTGTGTTTGGTTTTTCATCTGCCGGCGATAAAGGTTGGGGGAGTATCGAGGTTGTTTTCACAATTAGCATCGGTTTAATTGCCCTCGCGCTCTTTACATACCGACAACTAAAAATGGTTATTCCAATTTTAAATTTACGCGTCTTTCAATATAAAAACTTCTCATTAGGCGTGTTGATGATTATTTTAGCATTTGGCATGATTATGGCTGTAATGCTCGTTTTACCGTTGTACTTTATTGATGGACGGCTATTGCCCGCGGCCTTAGTTGGCCTCTGCTTACTTCCTTGTGGGATTGCTAACGGGCTGTTCTCAGCTGTCGCGGGTCGACTATTCGATTCGTTCGGAGCAAAATGGCTCGTTAAGATCGGTGCCTTGCTTGCAGTATTGGCGATGACATTTCTCGTTTTCGCCACTGCAACAACAGCTATCGCAGCGATTATTATTGCAACCGTTGTCTTTATGATTGGCATTCCATTAATTTTTTCACCCGCTCAAACAAACGCGTTGAATCAATTACCACCTGAAATTGCACCGGATGGCACTGCCGTCTTAAACACGATGCAGCAAATCGGTGGTGCGATTGCGATTGCACTAACAATGGTCTTTTTAACCGCTGGAAAAACAGCGTATATCAATTCAGGCGGTGTGAATACAGCCTTTGAGATGATTAACGGCGCCCATTATGTCTTTATCTTTTCGTTGATTATCGCTGCGGTTCTATTCATCCTTTCTCTCTTTGTTAATACGAAAGCTTATGGCAAATAATTCACCCATACATTATATAAAACAAAAAAAGCCATTATCGATATTTCGATAATGGCTTTTTCTAGTTACATTATTCCGCTGGTTTTAATGTCCAGTCAAGTGTTGTTGCATATGTGCCAGCTGCGGTTGCTTTCGGTGCAGCTAATGTTGGGTTTAATTCAATTGTATGTTCAAAACGTGATCCGTTTGCTACGAGTTGATTTTCTTCCGACACTGCGACTGTTTCAGCTGTTACGCCTGCATTTGCTGTCGCTGCTAAGTTAATTTGCAAGCCTTGTTCTGTGAAACTTTTAGCATCGACGGGCGCTGTTTCTTTCACT
>NZ_AODH01000051.1 GCF_000525915.1 Brochothrix campestris FSL F6-1037
AAACACCATGTTTTTGGAAAAGAAATAGATTTCAATTCTGTAATTCCAGAGGAATTCGCGATATTATTAAAAAGTGATAGCTGACATTGTCGAATCCCCCTTATAAATTTGTTGTGGTGACTTAATATTATAGGGATTTTGAAAATGTTGCTATTTTTTTGCGAAAAAATAGGCATCAGTGAAAATTCACCAACACCATAAATTATAGAACCTTAAAAAATGGGGTCTCAGACTGAAGATAAACGTTGTTCTAGGTCGTTACGACTTGCTCGCTCGGGATTAAGTACCATCAAGTACGCGCACCGTCACGCGCTCGTCGTGCCTACTAGAACGAAAGTGAAATCAGCTCGTTCAACTTCTATGATATTTCATGGAAGTTAGCTGATTAAACGAGAGGATATAACAACGTTTCTTTTCAGTCAAGTCATCTTGCGGCCAAAGTCACTTGAACTAACTTTCAAAGTGAAATCAATTTAATTCGACTTTGTCTAAAAGCCGAGACCCCATTAAAAAAAGGGGGGCTTTTTTGGTTAAAGTCAATCAAATAAACGAGGGAAAAAGCAAAGAGGTAAGAATGTGACGAAAAAACGAACTTATCGCGTATCTGGTCAAAAAGTTACGATTATCGTTGGTTTATTGCTATAATTGGTTGATGAAAGTTCAAGTAGGAGGTAACGATGAAAACAAACAAAAAGATTACAAATGACACCTTTTTACGAGCAGCACGTGGTGAGAAAACCGAACACGTACCGGTTTGGTTTATGCGTCAGGCAGGCCGTTCTCAACCAGAATACCGTGCCATTAAAGCGAAACATTCACTGTTTGAAATAACACATCAGCCTGAACTGTGTGCCTATGTGACGGCATTACCGGTTAATAATTATAATGTCGATGCGGCTGTTTTATATAAAGATATTATGACACCTTTACATGGAATTGGTGTCGATGTGACAATCGAACCTGGGATTGGTCCGGTCATTAAGACTCCGATTAAAACATTAAGCGATATCGAGGCGTTGGCAGTGCTACAACCAGAACGAGACATTCCTTATGTGCTGGAGACAATTCGTTTACTAACAGAAGAGATGCTCACTGTTCCCTTAATTGGTTTTTCAGGTGCACCGTATACGCTTGCGAGTTATTTAATAGAAGGAGGTCCCTCAAAAACGAAGTTAAAAACAAAGGCCTTTATGTACAATCACCCAACAGAATGGGCGTTACTGATGGAGAAACTGGCTGAGATGGTCATCATTTATTTAACAGCGCAGATTGAAGCTGGTGTCAGTGCGGTGCAACTGTTTGATTCATGGATTGGTGATTTAAGTTTAACTGACTACAATCGTTACATTGCACCGGGGATTATTAAAATCCTTACAGCAATCGAGCCATTACCAGCAGTTACAATTATGCATGGTGTCCACGCGACCCACCTGATGGCGGAGTGGAATCAAATGCCACTCGATGTCATCGGGATGGATTGGCGGATGTCGTTGACGACTGCCCGTTCTAATGGCGTAATTAAAAGCTTACAAGGGAACATGGATCCAGCCTATTTGACAGCACCTTGGCCCGTGCTCAAAGCAGAGCTTGATCGTATTCTGGCTCAAGGGACAGCGGCACCAGGCTTTATTTTTAATCTCGGACATGGTGTGTTCCCAGAAGCAGACCCAGCTGTCATTAAGCAAGTGACCGCATATGTACAGGCGTATAAAAATGAATAGGTAGGGATTAAACATGGAAGTACTTGTGGCAACGATTAACTACGAAGCAGTGTCGATTGCAGACCGCGAACGCTATCATCTTAATGAAGAAGTGCTTGATGCAACGATGCAACGATTAAATCAACAAAATAGTGTACTCGAAAATGTTATTTTATCGACGTGTAATCGGACCGAATTATATTTAGTCGTTGATGAAGTTAAACGTGGTCGTTATTATGTGCGTGCTTTTTTAGCGGCTCTATTTGAACAAAGTTACGAACAAATTGCCAAGCAGGTGATGTTTTATGATAATGACTTAGCCGTTAAACATCTTTTTGAGGTGAGTACGAGCTTGGCGTCGATGATTGTCGGTGAAACACAAATTCTTGGGCAGGTAAAAGATAGTTTCGAGCGTGCACAACAGGCAGAAACAGTCGGAATGGTGTTGAAAGAGTTATTTAAAGAAGCGATTACGGTCGGCAAAAAAAGCCCAATCCGAAACGTTAATTGGCGACGGCTCAGTATCGCTTAGTACGGTGGCCGTTAAATTAATCGAACAGCAACGCGCTGACCAGTGGCCGAACTCACGACTCTTAATTATCGGGGCAGGAAAGATGAGCACGCTCGTGCTCGACTATTTAAAACCGCGCTTTCAGATGCAACAGGTGACCTTAGTTAGCCGCACCTTCGATAAGGCAGCAGTAGTGGCAGCGCGCTATGGTGTGCAGGTTGCACCGCAAAAGGAGCTATCAAAACTCATCGCGTCTCAGGATGTCGTTTTTTTGTGCGGTTAAAACAACCGAATATGTTCTAACCGCTCAGCAATTAGAACATATCAGCCAACCGCTAAAAATTGTTGATCTAGGTTTGCCCCGTAATGTGGCTCCTGACTGTGAGATGCTGACACCGATTGAACGCTTTGATTTAGATGCGATTGAAGCTGTGGCAAATGATAATAGGGCACAGCGAATGGCGGCAATCGCAGACGTTGAGTTACTTGTTAATGAAGCGCTTGCTCATTTTTCACAGTGGCAGCTAACCTTAAAAGCGACGCCAGTGATTCATCGTTTACGGACGAAAACATTAGCGATATATGAAGAGACTATGACGAACCTTGAACGTCGTTTACCTGACCTTGATGAACATGAACGCAAGGTTATACGCAAGTTAACAAAAAGCATTGTCAATCAAATCATTAAAGAACCGATAATAAAAACAAAAGAGTTGGCTGTGGCAGATGATGCAACAGCAAAGTTAGCCTTAATTGAACAGCTTTTTGGACTAGAAACCGACAGAGGAGAGGAAACAGGATGCGAACAACAGTAACCGTCGGAACACGGCGGTCAAAATTGGCAATGACACAGACGAACCATGTGATTGGTGCCTTACAAGCCAGTTATCCGACAGTGACATTCGAAGTGAAGGTGATTGTCACGAAGGGGGATGTGCGACTCGACCAAGCACTCGCCAAAATTGGTGGCAAAGGCTTATTTATTAAAGAGATTGAGTCGGCACTGATTAATGGTGAAATTGATATTGCCGTTCATAGTATGAAAGATATGCCAGCAGAACTCCCAACCGGTTTAATGATTGGTGCCATTCCGAAGCGCGAAGACGCACGTGATGTGCTGATTAGTTCGACGGGTGCTAGTCTCGAACAATTACCATCAAAGGCAGTCATTGGAACGAGTAGTTTACGACGTCAAGCGCAACTGTTGGCGGTACGACCTGACCTACAAATTAAATTGCTACGTGGGAATGTGGATACCCGCCTACAAAAATGTCGTGACGGTGAATATGATGCAATTATTTTAGCAGCAGCGGGTCTTAAACGTTTAGGTCTCTATAACGAGACAGAGATGTGGCCATTGCCGACCAATCTGTGTTTACCAGCCGTTGGTCAAGGAGCGTTGGCGATTGAGTGCCGTCGTGAGGATGACTTCGTTCGTGAAATGTTAGCCAGTGTTCATGAGGTAGACACAGCTAAAACGGTATTGGCAGAACGGGCTTTTTTGAATGAGATGGATGGCAGTTGTCATATGCCGATTGGTGGCTATGCAACGCTCGTGCATGATACGATTAAGTTAGAAACCTTGTTGGCAGCTACTGATGGTCAAACTGTTATTCGTGGTAAAAGCAGTGGCAGTGATAGTCAGGTAGTGGGACAACAAGCTAAAAAACAGTTATTTGAACAAGGGGCGGCTGCGATGATTGCAGCTCTTAATATCACCGATTAAAAAAACTGAAAGAAGGAATTCAAATGAGTCAGTTTAACAGACATCGTCGGTTGCGCGCTACAGCGATGATGCGTCAAATGGTACAAGAAAATCGTTTAGCGAGCGCAGATTTAATCTATCCTTTATTTGTAGTCGAAGGGCGTCACGTGAAGCGCGAGGTGCCAACAATGCCAGGTGTTTTTCAGTATTCACTGGATCAAATCGATGCTGAGTTAGCCGAAATTAATGCGTTAGCGATACCCGCGGTAATCTTATTCGGCTTACCAGCCGAAAAAGATGCAATTGGTACAGGTGCCTTTCATGTGCATGGTATTATTCAAGAAGCAACGCGTTATATTAAAGCACGTTATCCTGATTTACTCGTCATTGCAGACACCTGCTTATGCGAGTATACCGATCATGGGCATTGCGGTCTCATCGATGGTGAAACAATTTTAAATGATGAATCATTAGCAATCCTAGCACAGACTGCTGTCTCGCAGGCCGATGCGGGGGCAGACATCATTGCACCATCAAACATGATGGATGGTTTCGTTGTTGCGATTCGTGAGGCGCTCGATCAAGCTGGTCATCACGCCATTCCAATTATGTCCTATGCAGTTAAATATGCCTCAGCCTATTATGGACCATTCCGTGATGCTGCTGATGGTGCTCCGCGTTTTGGTGACCGCAAAACATATCAAATGGACCTGCTAATCGCCGGGAAGCGATGCGCGAGGCAGCCTCAGATATCGCTGAAGGAGCTGACTTCTTAATTGTGAAACCGGCAATGGCCTACATGGATATTATTCGTGATACACGTAATGCGCATGATGTTCCGATTGTCGCTTACAACGTTAGTGGTGAATATGCGATGGTTAAGGCAGCCGCTCAAAATGGCTGGGTTGACGAAGAAAAAATTGTGATGGAAACATTGCTTGGAATGAAGCGTGCAGGTGCAGACTTAATTATTACTTACCACGCAAAAGACGTCTGTCGCTGGTTAACAAAAGACTAGGGAGGGTCATGAGATGAAACGGATCATTGTAACGCGGATGACACATCAAGCGACCAGCTTACAGGAACTCATTACCGAATTGGGTCATCGGCCTCTGTTTTTTCCAGTCTTGACCTTAAAAAAACAGCAGCAGACGTTGGTACAGCACTATTTGACCCAATTAGCTCCGGAGGATTACATCGTGTTTACAAGTCAAAACTCCGTCGAAGCAGTGTTAGGTGAGCGCCAATTCCCGACATTTAAGGCCATTTCGATTGGGCCAGCCACGACGACAGCGTTGCGAGGCTATGGGATTGAACCAGTGATTGAGGCGGATTCATTCATCTCGAGTGGTGTTGTTGCAGCGGTATCACAGGTGGTTAAGCAAACCGATAAGGTTTGGCTGCCACAATCTGCACGCGCAACGACAGACTTAGCAGATGCATTGTCATCCCTTTGTCGGTTAACCCATACGACCGTCTATACGGTCGTTCCTGCGAAACGGATCCCCTTTACGTTTGAAGCCGGTGATTGTATCACGTTAACGAGTCCGTCGACAGTGAGCTCTTTTCTGTCATTGCTGACAGCCTCAGAGCGTCAGTTGTTACCGACGTTTGCTTTGTTGTCAATTGGACCTGTCACAACGGCGGCAATTGAAAATGAAGGTTTACGCGTCACTTATGAAGCAAAGCCTTATCATGTGAGTGGTTTTCGTGCCTTTTTAGAAAATAACAAAAAATAGCGGCTCTATGTCAAATAGTGTTGTTATTCAAAATTTAGTGAAATAAGTCATTTTTGCAGCTATCTTTTTTGGTAGCTGCTTTTTTTGTAGTCATGACATTTGTGAAGGACGCTTTCTGCGGGTGACGCTTCATCCTCCGCGCTCCGCTGTGGGGTATTCAGCTGCCACTTTTCCCGCTAGAGTCGCCTTCACAAACGTCATGACGCTGCACGTTTATTATTGAGGCTCTCGCTTCATATGAATAATTTGAAAAGTAATCTCTGAGATGATGCAATCTTCTAGATGGGAGGATATCAATGATTTCATATTTTTTCGCATCAGTGCAAATAAAATGCATCTGACTATCAGCACTCTTTACCGATTTGAATTCATCCATTGAAAGATCTAGTGGAAGCCTTTGATAGTTCGGTTTGAATTGAGGCGACCATTGGTGTAAAGCACGATTAACAGTAGTTGTTGAAACACTCTGTCTAAAAGCGATATCTTTTTCAGAAGTAATAAACTGTCCTTCGGCAGCTAGTGTTTGGATGACACGTTTGGAGATAAAACAATTTCGTTTTTACCATCGA
>NZ_AODH01000052.1 GCF_000525915.1 Brochothrix campestris FSL F6-1037
CCCCGAACATATGTTTAAATCAATCACGTTTGATTGTGGAAAAGAATTCTCAAACTGGAAAGAAATGAGTAACTCGAATGATATCTCTATCTATTTTGCGGATCCTGGAACACCTTCACAACGCGGTCTAAACGAAAATTCTAATGGCATTTTGCGTCGAAATGGCTTCCCGAAAAAGATGGACTTTAACCAAGTTGACCAAAACTTCAGTTCAGCTGTTGCTTCAAAAAGAAATCACATCCCAAGAAAATCATTAAACTACCGGACACCATTGGAAGTGTTTTTGAGTGACGTAAATGAAGAACAATTGTCCAACTTAATTTGACAAATCATAGTTTATCTAGGATAGCTTCAAAACTTCGTCTGCTTTGTTTATTCTCTAAAACGAACTCGAGATAAGGGAAACATTCAAAAACTTCTAATTCCCACCACGAACCATAAGCAATCATATCGCCTCTAATTTCATTGTTTTTAAAGTCGATGGTGATGGAACATTCTTTCGTGGAAAGACCTGTGCGATACTCAAAATTGTATCGGTCAAAGTCGTAACTTTCGGGTGCGGTCGTTGAAATACATGTTTCACTGTAATCTAATTTCATTTTTAATCTCTCCCTTTGGTTTTTTTTGAGTAGTGTCAGATCTTTTTTTCTTGCGTGTTTCTTTTTTGTCAGTGAATGAAGTCGTTTGCTGTGCTTATTAAAAAGCCCCTCTATCTTTAAAAGATAAAGGGCGACTTGTCGTGCATTTTACCCTTTTCGTTTAAAGATAGAGGGGCTATAAGCAAAAGCAGTAAACGGCTAGCACATGAAAACAGAACGACGTGAGGGTCAAGAAACACGCGAAAAAATGGGTTTTATCAAGGGATTTGTGACGGTATTTGTTACAAATCCTTTCATTTGTTGACGTTTCTTTTTTCAATTATTTGAACTTAAATGGTAAACTAAAAATGATGACTAGTTAACGAAAGGATCGTGCTTATGAAAGACCAAAGAACCATCAAAAAAGAAAAGCAACGCATGTTTATCATCTTAGGTGACCTTTACGATGAACATAAGCCTCTTGATTATAAACACCCCGCAGGTTCTAATTCAGAATGTGAAACCTGTCAACGGATCGCAAAATGCAGTGATATTATTAACAAACTTGAAAAAGAAATTGATAAACTTGAACCTAAAAAAATAAAACAAGCCAGTCTTGCTTATTACGAACCGACTCAAAAAAGAGTTCCTATCAAAGTGAATAAATTTAAAGTGTTCCATGTCCGTACAAAAGAAGGTAATGAATACTATTACCGCGTCTTGACTAAAAAAGAAGTGCTAAAAGATTTCGATAAAGACGAACTGAAACACTTGGAATTAACAGTGATCGAAGAGTCCGACTGGGATTCTATTGTTTTAGAATCAGGAAAACAAGGGTTTGTTATTTTACAAACCATTATTCGTAAAGATAAAACAGGACGGATTGGTGAAAAATCTTACTCAAATGTTAAATCAATCAAAGAGTGTACCCGAAAAGAATCGGACGATTTCATTTTCTATGATGGTGAAAATCATGAAGAAGTCATTGTTTTTTGTGAACCATCTCCTGCACAACAGACAAAAAAAAGGAAACAAAATTCATATCGTTTCCAAACGAGGGTCATTTGCTATTGAACCAGAGACTTACCTCACTAAAAATGCGGTAGGACGATTGGATAGCTATGATAAAGAAGAATTCGAGGAACTTTATAATATTGCAGAGAAAAAGGTGTGGATCTCAATTTGAAAATTTCTGATTCGTCCCTATAATGAAACCTCATAGTACGTAGTATGAGGCATTTTAGTTAATTCTTATGAAAGGAAGATAATCATGCGACCAAAATATATCATTGAAGAAGAAAAACAACGTTTAATGGCTATTTTAGATGATTTACGCAGTGAACATAAAACAAAAACTTACGGTCATCGTGTGACAAAGAGTTCAGAATGTGAACTTTGTCTTCTGATTGCTACGTGTACTAAAACGCTTAACCAATTGAAAGAAGAAGCTTTTTACTACCCTAAAAAGAATGAAAAATTCACTGTGTTTCAAGTGGTGACTGAACAAGGTAAAGAATACTATTATCGCGTGATAGAGAAACAAGAAATTTTTAATTATTTTACAAAAAATGAGTGTCGTCACTTACAAATCTCTGTAGCAGACGAATTTTATTGGGATGGTGTTCAGTTGGCCACCGATAACTACGGGGCTATTCTTTTAAGTGAACTTGTTTCAAAAGATATGATGGGGTTTCTTGGTGTGAAAGATTATTCAGTAAAAGCCTCATATCAAGTATGTACGCCAAAAGAAGCCTATACATTTACACACTTTAGTGGCGAAAACGACAAAATCATTCGAGATTTTTGTCATCCTCATATCGTGGAAAGAACAAAAAAAAGAGGAAAACTACAAATTTTCGCACAAAAAGCGGCCTTTTCAATTGAGGCAAACACCTATCTAGTAAAAAATATACTTGGAGCTATCGAAGGTTATACGACAGAAGAATTTGAAAGATTGTACCACGTATCAAATAAAGAGAATAATGGAGACGCGCTTGCTTAAATACGAATAAAATTTAATGCCTGGTCTTTTAAAACACGTACATTACCGAACGATTTTCGCCTGCAGGGGAAAATAATGTTCGTATTTAAGGAGAGAAGGTATGAAAAAGATAACCATCTATACAGAAGCTCATTATTTTAAACAGGATCATGTGGCCTATGCGGGTTATGTGATTAAATACAAGGGGCATTATAAAACCCTGACAACGCATAGTGACGCGATTGATGAACAACTCATTTGTTTAGATATGCTTTGGCAAGCTGTCAGCACTTTAAAAGCAGGCTGTGATATTACTGTTGTTTCACGAAAAGAATTGCTTACAACGGATATGAGAGCGGGGACAGGCAGTAAATTATGGGAACATCTTAATAGTTTACGATTGCAACATGGCCATCGATACTCTTTTCCAACATCTCTATCTGATTCAGATAATTATTACTTAGATGCCATTCATGAGGCGTTCGCATCTAAAAAAGAAGAGAATCCTTTTTATTAATCACGATATTTTTAATTACACGTTACTACATTCATTTGAAAGCAACTACTTATGAGTAGTTGCTTTTTTATTGTAGCCATCCAATTAATGATGTGTGGCTATTTATTACAGTCAATCGTTTCTTTTCATCAACGTATATAACTATATTTAAGATACTTAAAGACTGTCTTTACGCAACGATATAGTTACTTTTTTAAAATAACTATACTTATTAGTAGTGATCTTATGCTAAAATTAGTATGTATTATCTAATAAATATATCGGGGGCGTTTTTATTGAAAAAAATAACAGCTTTATTATTTCTTTGTACCATCGTATTACTACTCACAGCTTGTGGGAGCTCAAAAAAATTAACTGACTATGTAGAAGTGAACTTTTCAGGAATTGACAGCAAAGGATCAGCATCAGCTTCTATTGATGAGGAAAAATTAATAAAAGATGTTTTTGATCTTGACTCTGTTAGTAATATTGCAGATGAAGAAGTGAAAAATGAAATTAAAAATATGGATGATTACTACAAAATTGAACTTGATAAAGACAAAAATTTATCTAATGGTGATGAAATAAAAGTAACTATCACAGTATATGAGGAAAAAACGAAAAAAAATAAAAGGTGGCGAAAAAACAATTAAAGTCACTGGTTTAGATAAACCAAAAAAATTAACTAATAAAGAAGTTGAGAAAAACCTTGTTATCAACTTTACAGGTGCTAGTGGGAGAGGAACTTCAAAAATAGATAATGTATTTGACAGTCCATTAGATTCTGTTGAGTTTGAAATTAAAAATGATGGTTACTTAAAGAATGATGATAATGCGACTATTATTTTAGATAAAGAAGTTATTTCTGAATTAAACGACAATGGCTATGTGTTAGAGGATAACTTTGCTCCAAAATTTAAAGTACAACATTTAGATAACGTATTAAAAAATGCAAAAGATATCGCCAATATGAAAGACATTACACGAATGATTAATGAAGAAGTTAATAGGTCTTATGAGGATAGTCATGTAGAAGATTCATGGGGTACTCGATATGAAGTGAAAAAAGAGACGCTTATGTACCGACAATTTGATAAAGATACAGATTCTGAAAGCTCATCTTATACAATGTTTGATTCTTCAACAACAAACGGGAATTTAATAGGTGTTTTTAGTATAAAAGAATACTCTGGTGGCACTGAAAGTAAACTAGAAGACAGTTATACCGCCATAGTTGGATTTTCAAATATTATTGCAGACGACAAAAACAAAGTAAATGTAGCAGATATGGAAGCATTATCTGATGAAAAAGACGATACTTATTCGTTAGAATCTGTTCTTAAGTTGTATGAAGGTTATGGTTACGAAAAAGTGCAAGAATAACGTCTTTAATTAAATGAAAAAGTGAAAAAAATATTTTACTACAAAAAAAGCGACTCATTATTTTAAATGAGACGCTTTTCCTATTTTTAATTTAATAAAAAAGCACTTAAAAAAAACTACTATGAAAGCTACTGTAGACATTGTTAACCATAAGATACCGTTATTATATAATTTGAATTTTTTTGTGCAAATTTTTGAATTGATATATATTTGAGATAATAAATCTTCTTTTATTTTTTCAGGTGTTTCATCCTCTATTTTTTGTGTGAAGTCTTTAAATTCTTGATTTCCTATAGTTTGAAAATGCATTAATGAATCTGTAATTATTTCATCTTCTTCAAATTCTTCAATATCAATTCTTCCTTTTAAGGCTCTCATCAAGAATATGAAAGATCCAATTATAAAAACTATAAAACATAGAATACTTAACAAATTTATGATCCAAAGTGAAAATATATACATGTTTTCGGAATATCGAGGAGATTAAACTGTATTAAAAAAATCATACCCTTTTATAAAAGTACTGCTAGATATAAAACCTGCAAGTAATATTCCAAGAAAAGCCAGAGCAAATGATACTTTTGTATCGCAATTATTTATCCATACACTTACACTTTCTAATTTTTTTTCTAGATATTCATTGTTTTTTCCCCCATTATAATAATCACATCCTAATTTAATATATTAATTACATCTATCTTGGAATGGCAACAGTAAATTGAACAAAAATTATAAGGGCTGTAATTTAAATTCGGTAGGCGTTAAATAACCCAATGTTCCATGAATACGGATGTTGTTAAACCAATGAACGTAATCATTTAATTCAAGTTCTAGCTGATTAAGATTGGAAAAGTGAGCTTGGTTTGCGAATTCTGTTTTAAACACTTTGAATGTTGCTTCCGCTACAGCGTTATCGTAAGGACAACCCTTCATACTTAGTGAACGTTGAATATTAAATGTTTCAAGCGCTTCATCAATCAACCGATTATCAAATTCTTTCCCTCGATCCGTGTGAAACA
>NZ_AODH01000053.1 GCF_000525915.1 Brochothrix campestris FSL F6-1037
TCTGGTTCTGTACTTCCTTTCTGGTTCTGTACTTCCTTCTGGTTCTGTACTTCCTTCTGGTTCTGTACTTCCTTCTGGTTCTGTACTTCCTTCTGGTTCTGTACTTCCTTCTGGTTCTGTAGTTGCTTCTGGTTCTGTACTTGCTTCAGGTTCTGTACTTACTTCAGGTTCTGTACTTCCTTCTGGCTCTGTACTTCCTTCTGGTTCTGTACTTCCTCCTGGCTCTGTACTTGCTTCTGGTTCTGTACTTCCTCCTGGCTCTGTACTTGCTTCTGGTTCTGTACTTCCTTCTGGTTCTGTACTTGGTTCTTTGTTATAGACATACGTGACAATCACCTTATTTTTGGTGTGAATTCCGATTGCATTACTCGGTAATCCACTTAATTCATAACCATCAAATTGTTTAGCTAATGTTGTGTAGTTACTACCTATGTCACCTCTAATATATTCGGAACGTGTTAATTCATTACCAGCTTTATCGATATAATAGATTTCAACGATGCCTTTATTAATGGTTCCCGTTCCTTCTCCACCACCTGTTATCGAATCATTGAAAATAATACTTTTATTTTCTGTTACTATCCCTTTACTATGCATTAACATGGCAATATTTTCGATTCGATTGCCGTTCAAGATTTTCTCATTAATTAAAACCTTATATGTAATAAGATACGTTTCTGATACGGTTCCAAGTTTGATATTTAAATCACTATTATCCTTATCAAATGTCAGTCCACCCTTTAGCTTAATGTCTTCAGTGACATCACTAAAAACATCTTCTCCAACGGATTTACTAATTTTCACACTCGTTGGATCAAATAGGAATTTCTCATTTGCTGCATAATCTGAAACGACAACATTTTCTAATGTTTGTCTTGCCTCATTGATTGTTACCGTATACTCAGCCTCTAATGAATCACCCACTTGATGACCAGATTTACTTAATAGCGGTATCGTTTCAACTACTCCTCCCAAATAATTAATCGTCTTTGTTGTACTGGCGATAATTCCATCTTTATCTGTTAATTCTGCTGTGACATCTATTTTTTTTTGTTTCATTTTCGATGTTTTGATTGATTTTTTGATTCACAAAAAAAGAGAGTTCGATCGCATGATGTTCTTCAACATAGTCTGTGAAAATCAATTCAAGCTGATGATTCTTACTGTCATAGATTAAATCAGCCATCTTTTCACCCGTGGTTTTATCATTAATCGCCATCGTGAATTGTGTGTCTTTCATTATAAATTCTTGTGGCAATGCAATGGCAATTAAATCGTTCTCATGATATTTATCATCATATAAATTCACGTCAAACGCTAACTTAAACTGTGACGCTTGATTCAAAGTGTCGATTTCAGTACCCTGAATTGTCGATAAAATTTGCATCTTAAACGTCTCTTTTTGACTTGCTTGAACCCCTATTGATGTAATAGATGCTAACATTGTTACAACCATTAATACGATTATCCCTGTTTTTCTTAATAAACTTAGTCCCATAATCATTCCTCCTAATAATAAAGAATATCCGTTTTTTTAAATAATATGTGAATTTCGCTTGATATTTAACTATACCTTTATAATAAAAAGTTAACATTTCATTTTTTTCCGAACAGAACGAAATATATGAATGAGCTTTTTTAACAAAAAAAAGCAGTCTCCTCAAAAAAGGATACTGCTTCAGATTGTAGAAAAAGTCGAATTAAGCTTCTTTTTTCTGTGAAAATAGATCAAGCGACTTTGGCTATAAGATGATAAGACTGAATAAAATTGCTGTTGAACAAACTTATTTCACGACTGAGCAAGTCGTAACGAAATAAAACAGCGCTGCTATTCAGTCGCATAGCCGTATTCTTAATGAGGATACTGTCTGTTCTCATACACTATCTACCCGTATGATTGATACCTTAGAAAACATTTTATTCCTTTAGCTTAAATAATGACAGTGCTGAATCCGGCGCCCAACTTGAATCACCATAGTTTAAATGTGCATTGATTGTTTCATATGTTTTACCTTTGTATGTTACCATTTGGCCTAATTTATATTCGACCGGTGCTGTTAACGTACCCGGTACCCACTCGTTTATCGGTGCAATTTCTTTAAAAAGACTCAATGCTTTATCTGGTGCCCAGTTTAAATCACCATAGTTTAAATGCGCATTGATTGTTTCATATGTTTTACCTTTGTACGTTACCTTTTGGCCTAATTTATATTCGACTGGCTCTGTTAACGTACCCGGTATCCATTCGCCCGCTTGAGGCAATACCGCTGTTTTTTCGGTTGTAACAACAAATGCTTCACTAGCTTCAGACACGTTTCCTCCCGCACTAATTGCTTTAATAGTATAGCTGTACGTTGTATTTGCTGCTACCGTTTCATCCATGTACATTGTTCCTGCCGATGTTCCGATTTTTTCACCATCACGATAAATATCGTAAGCTTTCACACCAATTAAATGTGATGATTTTGTCCACATTAAGTTAACTGAATGATCCGTCGTTCCCATGGAATGTACCCCGGATGGTACGGTTGGTGCTTGTTCATCAATGGCTGGCATTTCAACGGTTGCAGCTGTTAAAACCGCTGATTTCTTGGAAACATCACCATTAAAGTTAACAGCTTCAACTTGATATTGATACGTCGTTCCAGCAGTTAATCCCGTATCCGCAAAAGTTGTTCCAGCCATTGTTTGTACTTTTTTACCATCACGATAAATATGATATTCCTTAACGGCTGTATTGGTTGGTGCTTGCCACGCTAAATCAAGCGTCGATGTTGTTGCGTTTGTAGCTGCTAGTTCAGTTGGCGCGTTAGGAACAATCACTTCTGGTGCTGGTGCCCCGTCATTGTCGACATTCACATCGATGACTTGATAAAAAGCATTGGCGGTATCGGCAACATCCCAGACTGCTAAAATAACATTATAGCCACTGCGGTCATTCGGTACATTGATGGTATGTGTTAAATGACTTGAAGGATACGATCCATCATGTGCCACTGTGCCGATTAATTCAAGTTCATCGCGTACTAACGGTGCATTTTGGTCCCATCCTTGTTTTGTCATGTAATAATGCCATTTGGCGGTACTGTGTTCTTTTGTATAGGCCCAAGTGAATTGATTTAAACCGGTGGAGATCGTTTGTTTTTTCCAATAATCAGGTGTTTGAATGTCTAACACACCTTCAAATTTACCATTTGCTGATGCAATATGACCATCGGCCGGCCCGTTTTCTGGAAAACCCTTTAATGCTTCTAATCCTTGCGGTTCCGTAATGACTGAGCCATATTTTGCTAAGGCTGCATCCCATCCCATGCCACTATCAAAATCCAACTTAGCTTGGTACGAACGACTGATTGGCGATTCTACATACCCATGAGCCGAAGCATTCTGGCTCATAATTACGAGTAGACCGCTCGCTGCCACCGCTGTGATGGCAATGTTTTTTCCCAATTTAACTAACTTGCTTTTTTTTCATTTAAATCTCTCCTTTTTTAATTGTTCTTTTGCTACTTTCATCAACACTCCTTTAAGCCTATCATGATTAAATAACTGTTTTTTGTTTATTTTTACTTCGATTGATGCCATTGTTGGCAAAAAAATAAACCGACCATTAAACTGGTCGGTCAAACAAAGAGTTCTTGCTTTTAATCATAGTATACTTCTTCTAAACAGAGCGCATGGGCCGGAACGGTTATTCCCGCCTGTTGCCTTACCTTGGTTTCAAAAATTGTGGTAATCGATGCTAACGGCCGTTCACCCGCGCCTATCTCAAGTATTGTTCCCATTAAAATACGAACCATGTTATACAAGAAACCATCACCTACAAATGTAAAGGTAATTCTTTCACCCTGTTGTTGCACACTGATTTCTTCAATCGTACGAACCGTATCTTTTTTTTGTTTTTTTTGAGTGAAGAAAAACCAATAAAATCATGTGTTCCTTCTAATAGTCGACAAGCCTCTTCTATCAGTTGCTGGTTTAATGGCTGTTGATAATGAAAACTGGTCGAACGTTCCAACGGTGAAGGTAATTCCGCATTCCATACCGAATAGCTGTATTTTTTCCCCGTTGCATGATAGCGTGCATGATACCGTTCTGGCATCTCAACCACTTGTTTCACAATGATATCCTGCGGAAGGTAATGGTTTAAAAATGCGCGTATTTTAAGCACCGCTAAGTGAGAAGCCGTATGAAAATTAGCAACTTGCCCACGCGCATGTGTACCTGCATCTGTGCGACCTGAACCGATAATTTCAATCGATTCACCCGTCATTTTGGTTAAAATACTTTCAATTTTCCCTTGAATCGTTTTATCCGAATCACCAAGACGTTGCCATCCTAAGTATTTACTGCCGTCATATTCAATCGTTAATTTAATATTTCGCATGTTAGTTAAGCTCCTCTGCCATCCTTTTTCTTATATTATGACATGAGCAACGACAGATAGCTATTAACATTAGACTAAATCGCTCGTTGTAATTAATATGAAATTGCACCACGTTTTAATCCTGCTTTTTTCTTAACTCCACACTAAAGCATGAGCATTACAAATAACACATTCATTTCATAGTAACTAGATTAAGAACATCCACCTTTAACCATCAATCATTCGTGAGTAATTATTGCCATTATCTTCGATAGATACGTTGCTATCAATTTTCTTAATCGTAAAATTAAAATGGTCAGACTTACCTTCAGTCGCTCCCTCGATATGACTAGGTCCTGTATCAGTTGGCACATTAAGTGTATTATTGTATTTGTCTTTTCTGTAGTAATCACTAGTATCTGTATTACGTCTTTAATGATACTTTTTAAATATCCCGTTAAAAAAACACTGCTTAACCTTTCAGCATAACTGAAAGACTTAAGCAGTGCCCCTTATTCTTATTAAAATGGTCGCTATTCAGCGCCTTCATTACCACCATTAGATTCAGTCTCAGCTAATGTCCATTTCAATTCTGTTGAATATGTTGAATCAGTTTTCACACTTGCACCAGGTACTGATAAAGTAACAGCGGAGTTACGAATAACAGGTTTAGAACCAACTTCTTCTTCGCCAGCTTCATTTTCAGTTACAACGATATCAGTATCAGCACTTAATGATGTCTCTGAACTACCGTAGTAATTAGCCCAAACACCAGCACCTTGACCAGCAGCAGCAGTAACAATATTTATTGTTTCTTCAGGTACTAATGACACTTCTGTTGCACCAGTTGGTGCTTGTGCTGTAGAACCTTCAACTGTATTTAATTTACCATCAGTTAATTGAATTGCTGCACCTGTTAATTCCTTTTGTTCAGTTGATGCGAATTGTTTCACTTGTTGTACTGATAACGTCCAACCAGCTTCTGTTCCGCGGTTATCTGTTACTTGAACGTAGTTAGGACGGTAGTTTCCAATTTCAGGAGTACCCTCAGTCGCATCCGCTTTAATTTGTTGTGCGTAAGCACTGTACTCTTCATTTTTAGTTGTGATTTTTGCTGTACCAAAGTTTAAACTTGGCACAAAATCAAGACTTAAAGGACCATCAGTCCCTGGGCCTACTGGATTTTCTGGATCAATCGGGTCAATCGGGTTAACTGGATTTTCTGGATCTGGATCTTCCGGATCAATCGGTTGTGATGGGTCTGTATTTGTAATAAAGTTAACAACGGCCTTAGACGTTAATGAACCACCCTCTGCTGCATGAGTTGTTGTTGCGCTTGTTCCTAAAATTGCCGCCCCTAAAATAGTTGCGATTGCTAATGATTTTCCAAATGTAATTGTCATTTTAATTTAATCTCCCTTTTATTCGAATTTTTCAATCGTTTTGATACTCTTGTCGTCTTCTGACACACATTGTAGCCACTGCTAAAATCAACAGGCCACCAATGAGCGGTAACGCACTTTGTTGGTCACCCGTTATGGGTAATTGGCTAATTGAAGACAAACCACCATGACCATTTGAACCTGTATTCGAACCGTTATTACTAGCTCCATTGTTTGACCCTGTATTAGTCTCGTGATTTGAACCGCCCGTGTTTTCTTCTTCAAACACATATTCACCATAAAAACCTGTTACAGCATTTGATTGATAAGACTGTGTTTCAGCTGCTTTACTCAGTTGTACGGAACCTAACATAAAAGCTAACATCAATAGAGGAAGTATGATAAATATTTTTTTATACATCTTAACTTCTCCTTTCTATGACGTTATGTTTAGTTGCTTTCTACTTCTGATAAAATCCAAGTTAAGCTTGCACGGTATTCAACAGCTGATTTAGGTGTGCTACCAGGCACGTCTAATTGAACAGATGTGTTTTTATCGATGTCTTTTGTTGAACCATCTTCTTGTTCAACTGCAACTTTTTCAACGTTACCAAAACGGCTGATCCAAGTACCATCACCAGCATCTTTGGCAGCGTCCATTACTGAAACAGCTGTACCAGGTTCTAACACGATACTCGCTTGTGTCGTTGGTGCTTCAACGCCTTCACTGTTAGAAACAGCCACACTGTCATTAATCGTAATTGCTGCACCTTTTAATTCACTGTATTTTGCGTCAGCGTTCGTAAATTGTTGTTCTTGTTTCACTTTAAGTGACCAACCAGCTGATGAGCCACGGTTATCTGATACTTGAACATAGTTCGCAGTTACCTTATCTTTATCTGAGTAACCTTGAGCATTTGCATAATATGTTTCATCTTTTGATGAAATTTTATTGACACCGAAATCAAGACTTGAAGCAAAATCAATGCTTAATGGTCCTGGTGTTCCTGGGTTAGGACCTTCTGGATCTGTTGGATCTGTTGGGTCAACACCTTCACCTGGCTCTTCTGGATCTACTGGATTTGTTGGGTCTGTGTTAGGTACAAATTCAACGACACCATTTGACGAGTATTCTGCACCATCTTGACCTTCTGCTGCATGAGCAGTAACAATTGTTGCTGCACCTGTTGATGTTAATAATGTTGCGATTGCTAAGAACTTACCGAATTTTTCAAATTTCATTAGTTTTCCTCCTGTTTTTTACGTTTTTTTCGTACTAAGAATAAGATTAAAGCGATTAAGAGTAATAAGATAATACCACCAATAATGTAGTACATCATGTAACTCTTCTCGATCGTCACATCTTTTTCATTTAATTTTTTTGCAACGTCACCTGAAATCGTAAAATCTTTTGTCCAGCGCCATTCATTCTTATATGACTTTGCCGTCATATTAAGCGTATATTTACCTGGTTTAAGTTTTTCACCTTTTCCAAGTTCTACTGGATAATCAAAGTTCGTATTCGGTGCCATTTGCATTTTTTCAGTCGATGATTTGTATAACACTTCATCACTGTCTTTTTTAGTGATTTCAGCATTGACTTTCAGTTGATTCACATAAGTAGGTTCGATATTTTGGATGTTGGCTGCAATAATATTACGATAGTTACGTTGATCAGCGCCTACCTTGTTTAGTTTTAATTCCGGCTTGACCGTTTTTGTATCTTCACGTAATTGTATGCCTACAACATACGAATAACGATTATTAATTGACATCCCACTACCTGAATCTGTTTGCGATTTTTTGTCAATCTCTTCTTCTAATGTCAGACCGCCGGTAATGCTACCTTTAAACGATTCCTTTGGCACTTTCACTTTTAACTTTAACTCATACGTTGAATCTGCCTTGATGGTTATCTTAGACTCCGTTTTTACGATGTCAGTAATATCATGTTTCAAGGTTTCATCATTTTTTTTATCACTTGGACCGTATTCAACAACCCCACCATTATTGGTTGTCGTTGTCGCAATTTTCGGTTTTATAGTGACTGCTTTATTAGTGGTGTTTTTTAATAGAACCGTCAGTTCTTGTGACTGGTTCGGCTTTACTTTTAAATCAAAATAACCTTTTTTCTGATCAATTTGATTTTTTGGGTTTCTGTGGTATTACAGCAAAATTCAGTTCGGATGCAAACAATACTTTGGTACCACACCCCATAAGTAAAACAACTGCCATCCCTAATACTGCGATTTTCTTAAATAACTTCATTAATAAAGCCCCCCTATAAATACATATTTTCTACAAATAGTTTAGTTGATTATTCGCCTGATTCTTCTCCGCCTGGTACTTCAGACAATGTCCAAACTAAATCAGTTTTATATTGAGTTGCAGATTTAGCAACTTTACCTGGCACTGTTAATTTAACCTGGTTATTTTTGTTCATGCTAGTTTCAACAAACTCACCATCTTTTTCTTCAAGTGATTTATCGTCATTGAATAATGAATCTTCACTACCATAACGTGCTAACCATGTACCTTCACCAGCATTTTCTGCAGCTGTCATTGCAACTTGCTCTTCGTTTGGAGCTAATGCTAAGTCATTTACTGTTGCTTTGTTCGTACCTGTTGCTGCTGAAATTGCTTCAGCACCTGTTAATGAAATCGTTGTTCCTGCTAATGATTTGTTTTTAGCATCTGCATCAGTTGCTGTGAATTCTCCATCTTGCTTAACTGTTAATACCCAACCAGCAGCGTCTCCACGGTTATCTGTTACTTGTACGTAGTGTGGACGGAATGATGCTTCGCCAGCTGCATCGTTTACACCTTGTGAATAGGCAAAGTAATCTTCATCAGTTGATGTGATTTTTTGAATACCAAAGTTGAAGTTTGAAGCAAAGTCAATGCTTAATGGTCCTGGTGTTCCTGGTTCAATCGGTAATACTGGATCGGTTGGATCAACTGGCTCTGTTGGGTCTGTTGGATCGACTGGACCTGTTGGGTCAGTGTTTGGGATGAATTTAATCGCTGAGTGAGAATTAAGTGAACCCACTGCTTCGTCTGCTGATACTGTTGCGACACCCCCGATAATGGCACTGCTTAAGATTGTCATGATTGCTACTGATTTACCAAATTTTTGAATGTTTGTCATTTTAATAATCTCCTTTTTCTTATCAATTTTTTATATTTTAGCTCGTTGTAAACAACGAGTAATATATTACTTAAGTGTTATGTGTTAATTTTCATTTGCAACCGTGTCTTCTAATGACCAGATAATACTGGCATCATAATCACCGCTACTTATTTTACCTACTGGTAAGAAGAGATTTAGACCTTTTTGATCTTCAATCCATTTTTCAGATAGGTTGAATGTCCCTTTAGTTGGATCATTTTTTTCAAATATCGTTAATTTATCTGCCGATATCACTTGATTGTCATAACGAATAACTGAAGGGATCACTTTATTGGTGTCTTGATTGGTTAACTCTTGCTCGATTTGAGCGTTAACCTTCCAACTTGATACTTCTTTACGGGTATCCTCAATGATTAAATCATCTGATTTCGATTCCACATAAAAGCTCTTATCAATCGTATTTATTTCTTGATTGCCAAATGATACGTCAGGTACTGACTTCATTACTAATTCACCTTTATCTGGCCAAATCATCATAATTGATACTTTTTCTGATGTAGCGCCATCACTGTCGGTAGCATACATCGTGAATTGATGCGGTTCGTTATCCGCTAGAATCTCTTGAATTTCTTCTTCGGTGTATTCTCTCGAAACATCACGGTACAGCTCATTACCTCCAGGTTTAATACCTAAAGATTCTGGCGCTCCGCCATCAACTTCAATGTAGGTAGTGAACGTTTCACTATCAAGATCACGGACATTTGCAACAACTTCGACTATTCCACCTAAGGCTGCATGATTTTCGGGATAATACTCATACGTTTCACCGTCTTTTACTGGTGCACCAATTGTTATTTCTGGTGCAAGATTTTCAACAACAAATTTCGTACCCGCTTTAAAAGTAACATCCTTATACGTAAGATCTTCTCTTGGATTAATGTTACCTTTATCCGAATTAGTCTCCGGTGGTGAATCAATATCGGCTTTACCAGCCTTATCTTCTAATAACAGTTGACCTGTCATATCTTTCACAAAGGTTCCAGTCGGAATCTCCATACTCCAATTACCATCTGCATCAACTTCTGTTGTAACAGGCGATAAAAGCGTACCGTTTAGTTCTAGATAAACGGTTGCACCAACCTCACCAGTCCCTTTTAAGGTTGTCGTGTTAACAGAAACACGTTTCGTCAACAACTCAGTTGGTTCAGGTGGTGTAACATCAACAACTGTATACTCGGACTGCTCTTGTTGAATATGGGCGCCGTTCGCTGAAAGGGCCGTTACCACCTTATCTTGTAGATTTAATTTATCACCCGTATATTTAACTTCTCCAGTTTCATCTGTTTTAAGATCGGGATGGAGCACACTATATGAATCTTTCAATTCAACAATACCTTGGTCCTTTCCTGCGTAAACAGGGATGTAATGGAAGTTACCTTCATCATCCATACCGTTCTCATCAGGTACATAACCTAAAATAACTTTTCCGCTGATTGAATATTCAGCGTTTGTTACATCATTGAACTCGAACTCAGGATCTTGGTTCAGCCCACTAATACGACGTAATCCTTCTACACTAAAGATCGATTGTAAACCACTATCACTCGATGTAACCGTACCATTGGCTAGTCGAGTAACATAATCAACCTTGCTACCACCGTATGTTGCAGGTCCTAAGACCTGGTCTTTTAGTTCCCATACGTTCACGTCCGAATTTTTAATTGAAAATTCTTTAAAGTTTGTGTTTGCGATACTAGAATTTGCATTTGTTGCTGTACTCGAATTACGTAAATCGTAGTTTTTTGGTGTATCAATCGTAATTGTTGTTCGTCTTGCATCATTGGCAATACTAGCGTCAAACAATCGGCTATTCGTATTACCGATAATATAAAATTCACTTTCTGGTCCTACATAAAACCGTGAATCTTCACCTGTCTTAACATTTGAATTAAACGACACTGGCGACTGGCCTGATGATAAAGATGTGATGTTAATCTTATTTTTCCCATCAGCGACGAAGCTGCTTTTATAGTAGTCGGATCTAAATGCATTACCTGGCATGGTCGCATTATAAGTCGCGCCCTCTTCTAAATGAATTTCATTGTAGTAAGCGAATACAACCGGAAATGCTACGCCTGAACCGGTCATTTTAAAGCTACCCGTTGCATTCTTTCCAATAACAAAGTCATGTGATCCCGCACTGTCTTCTCTCATGCCAGCTTGTGCAAACCAGAAAAACGATCTATCATCATGGGCTGTTTGTTTAAAACCGATAACTTTCGCATTATCTTCGATTTTAACACCGTCGATAACAGCCATTTCCGTAGCGGTGTACCACGTAATATTACCGGCTAAATTTAATTGTCCACCGGATACAGAAGCGATTCGAGTTTGATTATCTAAAGCACTATTAACATCAGTGAAGTTAATTGTCCAACCCGATAATGCTGTGTTAGCATCCCCGGAAGATACGATACCAGTTACTCTACCGGCTGTTGTTGATAATGTTTTAATATTACTAATTGAAAAGGTTGCCGTTGCTGACTGTTGCACTCGAAAGACTTGATTACCTAAATCGAGGTTATAGCCATTCCCTTCGATACTGAAGTCAGTGTTACGTCCTGCGGCAAGATCTCCGGTGGTACGTGTAATATCATTACTTAAGGAAACCGCTGTGACTGTTCCATCTGCATAGGCAGCTCTCAACTCTTCCCATGTTGATATAGCAGTACCTGCACGTGTTGCTTTTGCTTTCTGTTTAGGTGTTTCTTCTTTGCTTGCGCTTGTTTCTTCTTTGCTTGCGCTTGTTTCTTCTTTGCTTGCGCTTGTTTCTTCTTTGCTTGCGCTTGTTTCTTCTTTGCTTGCGCTTGTTTCTTCTTTGCTTGCGCTTGTATCTTCTTTGCTTGCGCTTGTATCTTCTTTGCTTGCGCTTGTATCTTCTTTGCTTGCGCTTGTTTGTGGTTCGCTTGTTATTATTTGAGAGGCAAAAGTGACTGTTTCACCTACAAATAACGTGGCAATCATAATAATTACCATCAGAAAATACCTGCTTTTTCTTTTCATGCGGTTCCCTCCATCATTTATTTTTACTATGAATTCGATAACAGCTAGCTCACAATTTCCCGAACCAAATTTATGCATGGATTCATATGGATAAATCGGTATTCGTTCTGCTATAACCTTAATACTATCCTGTCTACCTCTCAATGTGAAATAGATATTTCGGATAGCACTATTACCATTCGCTATAGCCATAAGTGTGACTTCAACGAAGCCCACTCAGTTCTATCGCAGGAGGAATCGAACTGATTAAGTTTGTCCTGTGGTAATAAAGGACGAATGCTGTTAGTTACACGACCAACTAAATGGCTAATACAAATATTATCTTATTTGTCAAATTAAGTTGGACAATTGTTCTTCATTTACGTCACTCAAAAACACTTCCAATGGTGTCCGGTAGTTTAATGATTTTCTTGGTATGTGATTTCTTTTTGAAGCAACAGCTGAAATGAAGTTTTGGTCAACTTGGTTAAAGTCCATCTTTTTCGGCAAGCCATTTCGACGCAAAATGCCATTAGAATTTTCGTTTAGACCGCGTTGTGAAGGTGTTCCAGGATACGCAAAATAGATAGAGATATCATTCGAGTTACTCATTTCTTTCCAGTTTGAGAATTCTTTTCCACAATCAAACGTGATTGATTTAAACATGTTTTTGGGAATAGATTGTAACCAAGCAGTCGTTGCTTTTTCGATATCTGCTGCTTTACGACCTTCTGGTTTTAATGTGATTATCACTTTTGAAAGTCGCTCAACTAACGTGATAACAGCACTTTTATGATGAACACCGACAATTGTATCACCTTCCAAGTGTCCAAATTCTTCATTGAATTGAGTATAATCAGTCAATCGTTCCGAAATATTACGCTTAAATGCTTGCCTTCCGCGACGTTCGTTGTGTCCGTTTGGCTTACGTTTACCTTTCATTGGTAGCTTTGTGATATCGAAGTCGTTCGCTTTAAATAGGCGATAGAGCGTTCTAACAGAACATGAGATAGGTATCTCAGCACGACCAATAATCACATCAGGTGTCCAGCCTTCAG
>NZ_AODH01000054.1 GCF_000525915.1 Brochothrix campestris FSL F6-1037
TATCCCGAAGGGTTAAATCATATTCACGAGCAATATCAGCACGTGACTTTCCATTTTCATAAAGCTTCACCATTTGCAGTTTAAATTCAGGCGTAAATGTTCGACGTTGACGTGGCATAGTAGCACACTCCTTTTTATTAGTAGTCTTAGTTTACAAGCCCTCATTTATTCTGTCTAACTTAGTGTAGCCTATCCATTTTACCCTTTTCGTTTAAAGAGAGAGGGGCTATAAGCAGAAGCAGTAAACGGCTTTGTTCACTAAAAAAGAGAGGCAAATAAAAAAGATGACCGCACTCAAAAAGAGATGATTTTAGTGTTCTTCTAAAATCATCAATAAAAGACAAACAGCAGGTTTGTCTTTCCATAGGAGAATTATCTAAACAATTCCCTTTTCGAGTCATGCTTTGAAAGACTTTATGTTCCTTGAGTTTATCACTGTATCAATCTTTTTTACAAGTTATAGATTGCGTTTAAAAATACACCTAAAAAAAGGCCGTGTATAAAATATACACAGACCTTAAATCTATTCATAAATTTAAAAAAAGTTGTAATTTTCTAAAAATAAAAACAAGCAAAAACACTGTTGAAATTACACTTGCTGAAAACAAGGTATATACCAAACCCTTACTTTTCGTTTTTGAAGCAGACATGAGATTATTTGATACTAAAATCCATAAAATCATAGAAATAATTGCTGAAATAAACATACTATTATACATATATATCACCGTCCATATTTTTATACGTTCTAAAGATTTGAACCTCTCGTGACTTCAGTCATGAGAGGTTCAAAAATCTTTAACCCTGTTTATAAACTTTTCCCCATCAATAATTCCTTTTTTGTAAAGCTCCTCGGCAGTTGTAAAAGATTGAGTATAACTATCTGAAGAACGTGTCAATAAAAAACTGCGTTCCTCATCTACTCTACTAATCCACCATTCTTCATTTTTGTAATCAAAACTTATTTCTTGACCTTCTTCTATTGCTTCTTGGAATTTTTCCCATGTGTTTTGATCCATTCTTTTTCCTTCTTTCTGTTACTAATACCAAGTATTTTTTTTCGTCCATTTTCCGTTTACATTATGCCAACCATGACGGTGTGGAACTTTAGGGTGTTTTTTTAGCGTTACCATGATTTGTATAATGAATATCTACTTCTGCTTTACCATTTTTTCCGTAATATCTTCGTATATCAACCTTACCATTTTTTATAAGGTCTTTAGACGAATAAGATTTAGATACTCTAGAAGGTAAAGACCTAGTTTTCTTAGTAACCTTTATAGTTGTGTGTCTATTTTTAACTTTAATCCCTTTTTTTCTTGGCAGTATTATAGAGTTTAGCAGGTGTACTTTTCGCACTCTTATTTTTCTTAGCAGGCGCTTTCCCTTTTTTAGCAAAGTGTTTTTTGATCGTTTGATAGGCCCAATGTCCAGCACCAATGGTAACACCACCAATAACGATAGCACCTGTAGCAGCTAAAGCTACTTGACCAACTCCAGGTATAAATACTCGTTTTCTTTTGTCGTATAGTTTGGTGTTTCTTTGTCGATTTGTTTGTTAGTCTTTTTGTCGGTCTTTTTTCTGACTTTCCCTTTTATATAGGCTTGTCCTTTTGCATTTATCATTATTATATTTTTGTCGTTTTTTGTCGTATAGTTTGTCGGCAAAAACTTAATGTGATATTGAACTGTTTGTTTGCTGACATTCAATTCTTCTGCTAATTCTTTTATGGTTTTTTCGCTCATCGTTTTCACCTCGTGTGACTAATTAGTAAGTTAAGTGTATCATTTTTTGCTCGTTGTGCAGGTAGGAACTCACACTAATTCGACCGACTTTTTGAAAAAGAGTTGGGGTGTTGAACTATAAAAAGGAGGGTCACTCTACAGAAAAAGGGTGTGCTACAAATTTAGCAGGTTAAGGGGAAATGCTATCAACCCTTTGGAAAGCTAGGCAGTGCCTAGCTTTGTAGTGATATCAAAACATTGTGAAAAAACATAACTTTTACAGCCCCTGCCATAACAAAAACATAACGTGTATGGCGGAAATACATAACCCCCCATAAAAGCCCCATACACGTTATGGCACTTTTTCAGTCATCGCCATAGCTTTTACAGCCCTTGTATGGCGGTTTTACAGTCGCTGCCATAGGTTTGACAGCTTTGAAACAGCCGAATTAACAGTGAAACCATAACATTGACATAACCTCTTTTGAAACAGGCGATTTTCACAAAGTAGAGGGTCCGGTGAATTTTCGATTTGGAGTAGACAGGATCGTTCTTATCGAGTTAAAAATCACCTTCAAAAAAGAGGAAAGGGTTGGTTTGTCCTCGAAAAAGGCATACAGGATTTATGCGTACAGGTGCGTCCTAGGGACGAGAGAAAACCGGTTAGAACAAGGGTGTATAAAGCACGTATGGGCGATGATAGGCAAAAAAAAAAGAAAACCGCGTCAGAGAGGGAATCTCAGACACGGTTAAGGTTAACATAATGCGACTTAAGGGAAGTTACACCGTATATTTATAAAGTATGGTTGTTCTGAAAAAATGTAACGCGAATCCTTAGTTTGAGTATTTGTTAAAGTTAGTATGATTATATACAGGTGTTTCTAACAATGCTAAAAAAATTTAAACAGTTTTGTGTTACTATAATAATAACAATTAACTTTAGGGGATGATTTTTTTGTTTGAATATAAAGATATATACAAATTGATGTGTTTATATGTGTTTACTGTTATTTTCAGCTATTTTATAAAAGGAAATTATACTATAAAAGAAGTTGTATTCAACTTAATCATTGTAACTGTGGCATATGTTTTTGCTTCTATATTTAAAAATAAATGAAAACATTCGGAACGCTGATGCGTTTCGATTTTTTGATTTTTCACATATACGTTGTATAAAACAGTATGCTAGAAAATGCAAATCGCTTTTTTTTTTTGCCTTAGAGCGACAAGGCTTAAAGACCTCACATACCTAACAATTCCGTGCCGAAATAGTTAGGTATGTATCAAGTAAAAGAATGAACTCATTTTCGCTACGCTCAAATCGTTCCTAAAACCATAAAAAAAATAATTTTTTTATTTAAAAAAACAAATTTTTTTATTCCACGATAATCAGATTGCCTGGAAAGATGGCGAACTAATTATCGTTCCATACCACGGTTTCGCTTAGGTGGATTTTCACGATTCTCGATTCGTTTTACTTCACTATCTTCTACTCGGTCTTTAATCAGCTCAACAAACGTTTTAAACGTCCTAGAATCGCTTACAAACGCTTTTAACCATGTTACTTCACTTTCTAAATCCCGATTCTTTGCTTTCAATGATTGAATTTCTTTATGAGCAGCTTGAAGCTGCTTAGTCAAATTTTTTCGTTTGCTTTCTCACATTAAGAGAACTAACATCAAATTTCATGTCTCTAATTGCTTCGCTCATTTGAGCTTTCACATTAATTTTTTCATCCAGTCCCGAAAGCTCACCTTGCTTTTCAAGCAGCTGCGATTCAATTTCTTTTAATTCCTGTTCCATCGTCATTTTTTTAAATATCTGCATTTCGATATGTTGACGGTTCAGCCCTTTTTCGCCACGCTGCAAGTCAAAGCCATGCTTATTGATTTCTTCTGCAAAATGGTCTTGTATCCACAATAATTCTGCACGATTAAAGACGTTTTTACCTTGTAGCTTTCCATCACGCATTGGCACAATGCCAACGTGCATATGTGGTGTTTTTTTCGTCCACATGAACCATCGCATACGCTATATTTTGTTTGCCATAGCGCTCCGCAAAAATGTTCAAGATTTCCTCAAAAAATTTCTGACGCTCCGCTTCAGACAACTTTTCAAAAAATGGGGAATCGGACGTCACCAATAATTCATTGACTAGTACCGCCATCTTTCCTTGTCTTTCTCGAACCTGTCTTTTGCGATTCAATAATTTCACTTACTCGTTTATTAAAGTCAATCGGTTCTTCGTTGACCAAATCATAATTTTCATGCGAACGGGTTTCATCAATATCAAAATTCGTTCGGCTTTCTCGTTCTCGTGGGTGGTGAAACTGCATGCCTTTTAAAGCGGGTGATTTTATCTTTTGCATATGCACGACTACATAACTCATGGTGTCATCACTCCTATTTTCATAGTACTAAATAGTGCAGCGGTTACAGCGATTACGGTTCCCAACTTCCATGTAAAGTATATCACACTATACTTTACGTCCGTAAAGGTGTGCTTTGCCGAGGGCTAGTCGGGCAGTCGCCCGAGCCGGAAACGTGCTGGAGCGCACATGGTTTCCGACAGGTCAAAAGCAAAAAAGTAGTTGGCGATCTACCGCAAAATGCGGTAGGCCACCAACTACTTTTCTAAAAATAAAAACATTCCCAAACAGCGCTTTGGCTGCGTTATTGACTTGTAATAAATAGATAATCACTAAAAATATTTTCTCCATTTTATTTTGCCTGTAATCGTATGTATTAATTGTTTACTAGAAATCTTATAAGCTTTCATAGCATACTAATCCAACTTCTTTTGTCTTAATATCATATATGCAAATAGAGCTACTTAAGAGCACCTCTATTTGCATATAGATAATTTGTTAATCGATTCTCTTAATCATCTTTTAACCTAGATTTTTGATTGTATTTTTAATATCTGGACTTTCACAAATTACCGAAATCACCGCTACACCATCTGCGCCACTTAATCGAACATGGCGAGCATTTGATTCATCAATGCCACCAATTCCTACAATCGGGAAATCCGAATACTGCCTTCTTGCCCTAATTAAAAAATCTAGTCCCGCAGGTGGTTTAGCGTCAGACTTTGATTTTGTTGAATAAATTGGACCGATTCCTACATAATCAGCCCCTTGTTGTATAGCAAAAGCTAGCTCTTGTTCATTGTGTACAGAAACGCCTACAATTTTATCCTTAGCGAGTGACCGAAATTCAGTAATGGCTGTGTCATCTTGCCCTACATGAATTCCATCAGCCTCTATTTTCAAAGCCAATTCAACGTCATCATTCACAATAAAAGGCACATGATAGGCTTTACACAGTTTCTGACAAGCCATTGCAAAATTTTCATAAGCTGCACCCTTTAAACGCCCTTCGCCTTTTTCACGCAATTGGAAACACGTGATCCCTGCTTGTAACGCTTTTTCTAACGTTTCCAGTGGTTCCGTACTGTTTTGTGACCCCATTATAAAATAAACGCCCAATACATTACGGTTCATGTGTCATTACCTCGCATTTCCCTTGAACTTGTTTATACGCAAAATGATTCGTCGGTCCATGCCCTTTTCCGATATGTAAGGGGTGACTAATCGCTAAATGAATAAACTTTTTCGCTTCGATGATGGCTTCTTGTAAAGGGAATCCTTTTGCGAGTAACGCTGTGATGGCAGCTGAAAACGTACAACCTGTTCCGTGCGTATCCTTTGTATCTATACGAGGTGTCGCGACACTGAATTGCCCACCTTTCCAAAATAGTATATCTGTCGCATGTAGTCCTTCAAGATGTCCACCCTTCATGACAACATACTGTACACCTAACGCTAGTAAATCATTTGCTGCTGCTTGAATATCTTGTTGCGTTCGAATCGTTCTACCCGTCAAAACTTCCGCCTCTGGTATATTCGGTGTACACATAAAGGCAATCGGCATCAATTGCTCTTGCATCGCACGAACCGCCTGTTGTTGCAATAAATTGGCACCTCCCTTTGCAATCATGACAGGATCGACAA
Source organism: Brochothrix campestris FSL F6-1037 (assembly GCF_000525915.1). GTDB lineage: Bacteria > Bacillota > Bacilli > Lactobacillales > Listeriaceae > Brochothrix > Brochothrix campestris. Next base: position 5,742 of record NZ_AODH01000054.1, read on the forward strand.
TTAAGGGAATAGACGTATTTTTTAAAACATCGACAACACCTTCAATGATTGTTGCATCAAATAGCATACCTGTTTTGATTGCTTTCACATCAAAATCAGTAAGAATTGCTTGTAACTGTCTCTGTACAAACGATGATGTTATAGGCGAAATCCCATGCACACCTAGCGTATTTTGTGCAGTCAATGCGGTAATGACCGATGTGCCAAACACACCTAATTCCTGAAATGTTTTTAAATCGGCTTGAATCCCAGCACCGCCACCGCTATCTGAACCTGCTATTGTACATGCAATCATATGCTTCCCTCCGCAACTAATTCTAAATAGTTCAGCACATTTTCTTGCATCGTGCCAATCGCTCCGAAAGCCCATTCGCTTATTTTTTTATATTCAATTAACACCTGTTCCAAATCTGTTAATGGCTCTGTACTACTTGCCAGTAAAGCTGCACAAATCGCACTCAGCAGACAACCTGTACCTGTCATTTTTGTGATTTTTTCATGACCACCAGCAATTTCACATACTTGTACACCATCTGTTAATACATCTTTCTCACCTGTTACGATGACGAAACAACGGTATTTTTGTGCAATATACATGGCTGTTTGTTTCACATCCATGGCGCCATGCCCACTATCTACACCTTTTGATACCCATTCCACACCAGCAATTGCTGCGAGTTCTCCTACATTACAACGGATTAATTGCATTTGAATTTGTTGGAGTAAATCAAGCGTAGTTTTTGTACGATAAGCTGTTGCCCCTGCACCAACAGGATCAAATACAACGGGTACTTGATGCTTATTGGCACTTTGACCAGATAGTCGCATCGAAGAAATCGTCTGTTCATTTAATGTCCCAATATTTAGTAATACGCTATTTGCCTTACTTGCCATTTCCATTACTTCTTCTTGTGCATCCGCCATAACAGGAGATGCCCCAACTGCGAGTAGACCATTGGCTGTAAAATTTGCGACGACATAGTTCGTGATGCAATGGACAAGCGGTTTTTGTTGATTAATTTTTTGCAGGCTCATTATGATACACCCCCTCAATCCAATCTTGTTTCGTCCAAGCCATTTCCCAAAACTGCCACTCATAATAACAACTCTTCTTAAAATGTGCTTCTAATACTGTTTCTTTCAGTGACTGCTCCGATGCGAATCGATTCATCATCTTTTTTTGCTGGTCAATCGTATCTTTCATTTCATCTGAGCCATATACAGCAATCCACTCTGCATATAATGGAATATCTGGCGATGCGTATTTTAGTTTTTGCCCAATTTCTTGGTATAGCCATGGACAAGGCAAAATGGCTGCGAATGCTTCTGCTACATCTCCTGTAAAAACAGATTGATACATATGACTGACATAATTATAGGCAGCTGGTGCTACCTCAAATTGTTCCATTTCCTCAGCCGTTACCCCTAAATCCTTAAACGTTTTACGATGCAATTCTAATTCAGCCTCGTGTATAAATTTGGCTGTTTCTAAAAAATACTGAACGTCTTCATCATTTGTTGCTTTTGCTGCTGCAAGTGCTAATACTTTTGTATAATGCTTCAAATAATAAGCATCCTGAAGCATATAAAACTTAAACTTTTCTAATGGTAATGTGCCATCTGCAATCCCTTGTACAAATGGATGGTCAAAACTCGCCTCAAAATAAACGTTCATTTCCTTCCTTACCTTTTCACAAAACTCCATACATAGTCCTCCTTTAAATGGTGGACGTAAGCGCAAAAAGGCGCCTCTAAAATAGAGACGCCAAAAAAGGGTAGATTACACCACTAATTGCTCCCTACGTCAGTGTTAACTGTCAGGTTCTAAGGGTCAGGTTTTAACCTTCTCAACACCGAAGTGTCCCCCCGCAATTAAAGTATTTGCAAAAAGAAAGGCTCCACGTAAAAATACGCAGAGCCTAAGTAAGTACAAATTTATCATTCTTATGTACTTTGCTCCCTACGTCCGTATTAACGGTCAGGTTCTAAGGGTCAGGTTTAACCTTTTCAACACCAATGTGTCCCCCTGCAAATGCATTTAATTAGTTTTAGTGTATCAGAGTGAATGAATTTTAACAAGCTTACCTAAAACAAGTACAATACTCAAAATTATCATAAACATTCCCAACACCGCTTTGGGAACATTCAAGCCCTACTTTATTGTTGTCATAATTAACAGCTCCTTAGTTGTATTTTTCATTTTTGCATCGGTCATAGATAGCTCTTATATCACGTATATACATTCTTTTTTCGGTTCTGTTGCAAAGTTTTAAACGATCCTTCAAATAAGGTATAATAATAGAAAAATAAACTTGGAGGAACGAAAATGAACCATTTTAAAGGGAAACAATTTCAAAAAGACGTGATTATTGTGGCTGTTGGTTATTATCTTCGCTATCATTTAAGTTATCGTGATGTACAAGAACTCCTTTCTGATCGTGGTATTGAAGTTTCTCACACCACCATTTATCGATGGGTACAAGAGTATGGTCCTATCATTTATCAAATATGGAAAAGAAAGAATAAAACAGCCTGTTACTCTTGGAAAATGGATGAAACATACATCAAAATCAAAGGGGAATGGCATTATCTTTACCGTGCGATTGATGCCGAAGGCACTACTTTAGATATTTGGTTACGAAAAAAACGAGATACACAGGCTGCTTATGCTTTTTTCAAACGTTTAAGTAAGCAATTTGGAGAACCAAAGGTGATTGTCACGGATAAAGCTCCCTCTCTTTATAGTGCTCTAAAAAAATTAAAAGAGAAAGGATTCTATCTAAAAACCGAGCATCGGACCGTTAAATACCTGAATAATTTGATTGAACAAGATCATCGCTTCATAAAAAGGCGGAATAGATTGTATCAGAGTTTAAGGACGACTGCTAATACGATCAAAGGGATAGAAACCATTCATGCACTATATAAAAAGGGCCGAAAAGAAGGTAATCTCTTCGGCTTTTCCGTCTGTCTTGAAATTAAGGAATTATTAGGACTTCCAGCTTAATCAATCATAATAGAGAGAAAGAGCTTGTGTCACTTAAAACTTTGCAACAGAACCAATGCGACCAAGCGAACAAAATAGAGGGTCAAAACGTTGATTTAACAACATTTACACGTTGTGAATCTTGTGACATTTGGCTGTTTTTTTTGTGACATATGTTACAAAACGTTGAAATGAAACAAAAGAGTAAGGATATGTTAAAATAAAAGAGCTTAAACTGTCGCAAGTTAAGCTATATGATTATAAAGAAACACAGTCATCTCGTGAGAGACGGCTGTGTTTTTTTGTGATTTAAGAACGATCACGTGTCATACAGGAATTATACGAAACGGTGATCAGTTTTTCATTTGAAAACGTTGCTGTGACAGCGATGTATAAGACGTGTATGGGTGATTGTGGGCATGTGTGTTCTAAAGGCTGTTAGAATGGGTTTCTCAGACATGGTTTAGTTAACCTAATTAGCCATTATGAGAAGTTAATCTGCATATTTATAAAAATGGTTCAATTATATGTGAATTTCTTAAGCATCTGAGTTCGTGATTTATTTTTCGTGTCCAGCAACTTTTTCGAACTTCAGATAACTTATGTAATACGGTCAGTTTATAAAAGATTTCAATTGGTCTTTATCAGTATCATATGTTGTTATTTTACCGTTGGATATCTTAAATAACGCAGGTACAGTTTCCAACTTCAAAGTATCTATTATCTTTTCGAAATTTTCATTTTGTAATTCTTTTTGTTTATTGCTATCTAAATAAGAAAAATTGATACTTTCAGTTCCCATGTGTTTTGATAATTTCGGAAGGAATTCTTGACAATACTCGCAGTCATTTCGTCCGATATAATAATACCCATCCCTTTTTTTATTGATGGAATCAATGAATGAATTTGCATTAATTTCAGTAATTCTTTTTTCTGTCTTTAGTTTATCTATACTATTATCGTAGTCAGTTATGGCATTGCTTTTTTTAGTCACTTTCAAATGGAGTAGATTTTTCAATGTTTTTGTATCTTCAGAATTTATTTTTTTTGTTTTTTTGTATCTTTAGAGTTGCTAACAATTAAAAAATCTCCATCAAACCATATTGACATAACTGTTTCAAGGGTACTTTCTTCCAGGTTGCTAATATGAATTATATAATCTGGCGCTGTTTTTAACTTTTTTTGCTTGAAACTTTACTATTTTCAATAATTTTCAATAACTTTTGTATATCTTCTTCTTTAGTTAGTTTGTTTTTTTCATCAAATTTAATGCCGTTACTATCTTCTACTCCTACTTCTAGTACTCTTCCTTTAGAACATCCTATTAAAAATATAACTAAAATAATTGCTAAAACTATTGTTTTCTTCACATTAATTCCTCCCAATATAGTTTAGCAACATCTTTTAAACATGATGTTGCAATGTATAACCGTTCCGTTTATACTATAACTAATTATATATGTATGCGCTATCATAGTAAACATATAATTAATATTTTAGGAGGATAAATTATGAAAAAAAGAATTGCAAGTCTTGTTTTATCTTTAGTAATGTTATTTTCTATTTTTAGTGTCGTATCTGCGGATGCCAATGAACCTGAAGTTAAATTCGAACCACAATTAGTAAATGAATACTATAACAACGAAGGTTATTTGGTAAGTGAATTTTCAGATTTACCGGATAATTTCGTTACAGATTCTGAAGGGAATATTTTGAAAGAAAATGCACCGACTCTTAGAAGTGGATGTGCGCTAAGATATAGTTATAAGACGATAAAAACAGAAAAAAATAAAAAAATAATAAGTTCATATCTAACCATCCAGGATTTAAAAAATGGGATAAAGTTAATGGGTATTATTTTAGTACTAAAAATTCAAATTATTCAGTTGGATTAAGTGGTTTTGGTGTTAGTGTATCTGCATCTGTTGCCGCTCCAGGTTCAGGGACATTTATTTCTGCTTCTGCTAAAAAGTGGTCGCGCCCAGCAATATATGGTGATGCATATAAAACTACTAAAACAGTAACTGTTACTAATCCGTGTGGAGCTAATAAAAAGTATAATAAAAATTATTACACTACTAAAAAAAACGTATAATAAAGCTATATATAAATAAATTAAAAACCACCAATCTAAATTTAGATTGGTGGTTTTAATTTTATATCATTAGATTATTATAAGATAGAGATACCATTGTTTTAACACTGTTGCTTTGGAATGGCAACAGTAAATTGAACAAAAATTATAAGGGCTGTAATTTAAATTCGGTAGGCGTTAAATAACCCAATGTTCCATGAATACGGATGTTATTAAACCAATGAACGTAATCATTTAATTCAAGTTCCAGCTGATTAAGATTGGAAAAGTGAGTTTGGTTTGCGAATTCTGTTTTAAACACTTTGAATGTTGCTTCCGCTACAGCGTTATCGTAAGGACAACCCTTCATACTTAGTGAACGTTGAATATTAAATGTTTCAAGCGCTTCATCAATCAACCGATTATCAAATTCTTTCCCTCGATCCGTGTGAAAC
>NZ_AODH01000055.1 GCF_000525915.1 Brochothrix campestris FSL F6-1037
CGTTATTTTTGAAATCACCCAAGTTTAGGATTTAAATACGAGAGGATATAACAACATTTCTATTCAGTCTTATCATCTCGTATACAAAGTCACTGTACTAGCATTACAAAGAAAACGAAGTCTGTTTAGACTTTGTCTACAATCTGAAAGAGCCAGCTAAGCATAGCTGGCTCTTTTCTTATTTAAAAACTATCGGTCAATTTTTTTATTTTGCTTGGGGCATAAATGAAGTTGAAGAACAGGTAAAACAACAGTAATAACACATTCATCCATAACGCCGCACTAAAGTTAAAGGTGATAAAGACAACCGCGATAAACAAGACGGTTTGAATCGCCATCAAACTCCGTAACAACTGCACAAATGATCGACGGTAGTTTATCATCGGCACCGGATAAAGCAAACGCGTTGGATGTAATTCATAAAGTCGAATCATCGGCAGCATTTGAAACGCCGTTAAATAACTAAATAACAGCAAGACTAACACGGCCATAATCGTATTAGACATAAAAATCGTAATCAATAAGCCAATCAGCGTTAAACGAACAAATAACCCACTAAATTCATCCGTTCTAATAAAAGCACGACGCCATAAATACGTATAGGTGTTTTTTTTGTGCAAAAGAAATACCCTTATAACACCAATTAAGCCATTGCCGTTTTTTCGTTGTGTTTTTCAAATGCGGTACATCAGTGAACATATTAGCAAAACGATAAAAGCGATTTAAACGCGCTTCTTCTTTCGCAATTAACACATCCCATTTAATATAGCAGTGTGCACCGGCCTTTATCGTCCCTAACAAGACAGCTGCTGCTACTAATACTAAAAGGATAATCATCCACCAAACCGGGAATAAAACAACTAATGCCACAGTAGCGGCATTAACGAACCAGATAACGATGTTGCCTTTTAAGCGTTGTGGTTGCTTATGAATAAACCACCAAATCAGAATATTCCAGCCCTTAAGTAACGTTAAATACACCAGTATAACTAGCACTTGCCACCCAGTAAGCGGCATAACCTTTGTATACATCGGCAAAAGCACAATAAAAGCCACCCATACGAGCGGTAATTGCGTGAAAAAAGACGTCACAATTGCCTTCTTAAAATAGACCTTCATTCGTGTTTCCATCACTGTTAAGTAAACCATATCGGCTGCTTTTAGCAGTGTATTTACCTGCGTTAATGATAAAACAAGCACAAGTATCACTATCATAATTGGATTAACAGGAAAAGACGGACCTAATGTTTTAATCCATTGTGAATAATACAGACCAATAGCACCTAACATGAATACCATTACCAACACTAAATGGTCGTTGAAAATATACCGTAAATATTTCGTAATTTCTTTTAAATAATCGCTTAAGCGTTTTTGCCATAAATTATTTGCCATGAGCAGTTTCTTCCTTTGTTAATTGAATATAAATATCATCAAGAGAGGCATCCGGCATCGCAAAGGCCAATTGTAATTCTTGCAACGTACCCGCTGCTCTAATTTCACCCTCGTGTAAAATAACAAATTTATCACAATATTTTTCAGCGGTTGCTAAAATATGGGTCGACATTAAAATACCACAGCCTTCATCGCGTTTATCTTGTAATATTTGTAGGAGATTTGTAATCGCTAACGGATCAAGACCGACAAATGGCTCATCAACGACATACAGTTTTGGCTCCACTAAAAAAGCGCAAACGAGCATGACCTTTTGTTTCATTCCCTTTGAAAAATGATTAGGGAACCAATTAAGTCGTTTAGTCAGACGAAACATTTCTAATAACGGCATCATACGTGCTTTGATTTCTGCTTCCGTTAAGTTATAAGCCATCCCCGTCAATTCAATATGTTCTTTTAAAGTCAATTCATCATATAAAACCGGTGTTTCGGGAATAACGGCAAATTGTTGGCGGTATTCATCCGCTCCATCAAGCAGTTGTCGTCCGTTAATTTTAACCTCACCTTTTTGCTGTTGCATTAAACCAATCACATGTTTAATCGTTGTGCTTTTTCCGGCACCATTCAAGCCTATTAAACCGACTAATTCGCCAGCATTCACGTCAAATGAGATATTTTTTAAGACAGGATATTTCGTGTAGCCTCCAACGAGGTTTTTAATTTCAAGTAATGCCATTCTTCTACCTACTTTCTTCATAGTCATCTTTATCATAACAAAATTCATTTAAGAAAGACACAAACTTACATTCATTGTAAAAACTGTTAGACGAGCGTATTTTGTGGTAATCTATAGATAACACTAGTTCAATAGAAAGGCGTGAATTCCCCATGACAACAGATACAATATTCGGGAAAATTATCCGTAAAGAAATCCCATCTTACACCGTCTATGAAGATGATACTGTTTATGCATTTTTAGACTTATCACAGGTTACAAAAGGACACACTCTCGTTGTTCCTAAAAAAGCAACCACTAACATATTAACGGCCGATAGCGAGATAGCTAGTGCTGTCTTTGCTCGCATCCCTAAAATTGCTCGCGCGATTCAGGCAGCGTTTCCTGATTGTGAAGGCATGAACATATTAAGTAATGCCGGCGACATCGCCTCACAAAGCGTCTTTCATTGGCATGTTCACCTCATCCCTCGTTATTCAAAAACAGACGACGGCTTTGGCTTGAAATGGCAAGAACATGGTGAAGATTACACAGCCGAACAACTCACAGCGATTGCCTCTATCATTAAGCAATCAATCAATTAATAAAACTATTACTAAAGGAGAGTTACTTATGAAATCAAAATCATTAGTGTTAGGCTTAGTTATCGGTGCAAGTGCTTCGGCGATTGCAACCCTTTTCTTAGCTCCAAAAGCAGGTAAAGAATTACGTAACGATATTGCTGAACGATCAGTTAGCATGGGCGGCGTTTTAAAAGAAATTGCCTATAATGCCAACACGTTAACAGAACAATTAAAAACCTTCTCAACCGAAGGGATTGAAGTTGTTAAAGATGTTGTCGAAGAAATTGAGGAAGTCGTTGGTAACTGGAACAAAACAATTGAACCTGATAAACAACGCTTAAAAGATGAATTGAAAGATCTCCAAAAGACTGTCAGTGCCCTTGAAAAAACAGTCAAAGGTTAAGCTTAGCACCGCCCTTCGATAGCTCATAAAAAAGACAGAACCTCAAAATATCACTTTGACCTCATGAAACGTTTGTTTATGAGGTCTTTTTGTACTTGCTTTCAGTGACCAATCACGATAGAATACTGTTTGAAGTTAGAAAGGAGATATGGCATGCATTGCATCCGCTCTATTAAACATGAACAAGAAGAAAGTTTTTACCGTTTATTCATCGTATCTTTCCTTGTATTCATCACTGTCTTAAGTACGCTCATTATTACGCATCACCTATTGCTCGGAAATAACTATACGTACCAGTACCCATTAATCGGCTTTCTCATTTTATTACTAATCTATCCTTTCCATAAGTTATTTCATTACATCATCATGCCTGACAAACGAGAAATCTATCTTCAAATCCAGCGACACTTTGTTGTTGTTCCCTTTATCGAGGTAAAGTTAGACAAAGCAGTTCCAAAACGCCGTTACTTATTCGCTTTAATTACCCCATTTCTCACCATGTCGCTTCTTTGGTTATTAATTTATTATTATTATGATTTAAAGTCGGTCTATATGTATTTAGCCTTGGCGATACACTTAGCTATCTGTACAACCGATATTTATTGTTTTTTCACCTACTTGAAATTTCCCAACAACAGCTTTATTGAGGACTCTTCCCGTGGAGTTAGAGTTCTTATTAAAGATGAGTTTGATGACGAGTGGTCATAGTTTATTCATATTTAGTTAATAGTTATTTAATTTGTCTTTTCAGACCGTTCTTGATATGATAAATGTTGTAGACTAATTCAATTTACCTAAGGAGTGTGTCAAATTAATGAAATCAAAAATCAATTTAATGATTGGTAGTATTATTGTGCTTGTTGTCGCAGTAATTGTCCTTTCAGTGATGTTATTCTCAAACAGTAGCAGTGCTATTGTCAAAACAAAAAGTGGTAACGTAACAAAAACAGAACTTTACGATTATATGAAAGATGCATCGGGAGCAAGTGCTGTTGAATCACTAACATTCAAAACAATTTTAGAAGATAAATTTGGTTCTAAAGTTAAAAAAGCAACAATCGATGATCAAGTCGAAGCTTTACAAAAACAATACGGTGGTAAAGATGCTTTAGTTTCTGCCTTACAACAAAGTGGTATTACTTCAATCGCAGCATATAAAGATACATTACGCTTACAAGCGTTGCTTAATCAAGCAGCTCGTGATTATGTAAAACCTTCAACTAAAGAATTAAAAACTTTTTATGACAAAACATGGCAACCAGACTTCACTATCTCAAAAATCGTTTTAGCTGACAAAGATGCTGCAACAAAAGTCGCTAAAAAACTTAAAGATGGTGGCGATTTTGCTAAACTTGCAAAATCAGACTCTACAGACACAACAACTGGTGCTAACGGCGGTAAAACCGATCCTATCAGTGTAACTGCTGCACAAACAGCCTATGGTGATTTCTATGCTGACGTTTACAAACTTAAAGAAGGTGCTGTATCTGCACCAATCAAAACAAGTTCTGGTACTTATGAAATAATCAAGATGGTTAAAAAACCAGCTAAATCAACATTCGATAAAGACAAAAAAACGGTAACAGAATCTTATTACACTACTAAAGCAACTCAAGAAGCCCAAACTGCTGCATTGAAAAAACTTTACAAAGCTTCTGATGTTAAAGTGAAAGATTCTGACTTTAAAGATGTCTTTGCTTCATACAAATCATCAGACAAATAATATGCAAAAAAAACAGCCCACTGGGTTGTTTTTTTTTTGCATATTATTTTGTCAAATTAAGCTGGACAATTGCTCTTCGTTTACGTAACTCAAAAACACTTCCAATGGTGTCCGGTAGTTTAATGATTTCCTTGGTATGTGATTTCTTTTTGAAGCAACAGCTGAAACGAAGTTTTGGTTAACTTGGTAAAAGTCCAGCTTTTTTGGCAAGCCATTTCTACGTAAAATGCCGTTAGAATTTTCGTTTAGCCCGCGTTGTGAAGGTGTTCCAGTCTCTGCAAAAAAATAGAGCTCTCATTGGAGTTACTTATTTCTTTCCACAATCAAACGTGAGTGATTTAAACATGTTTTTGAGAATAGATTGTAAACAATCCG
>NZ_AODH01000056.1 GCF_000525915.1 Brochothrix campestris FSL F6-1037
TAACTGAGTTAAACACCATGTTTTTGGAAAAGAAATAGTTTCATCTGTAATTCCAGAGGAATTCGCGATATTATTAAAAGTGATAGCTGACATTGTCGAATCCCCCTTATAAATTTGTTGTGGTGACTTAATATTATAGGGATTTTGAAAATGTTGCTGTTTTTTTGCGAAAAAATAGGAATCAGTGAAAATTCACCAACACCATAAATTATAGAACCGTTTTTTTGGGGGCTACTTCAAAAAATTCTTTTGCAGTGTAGGTTGAACCTTGAGCACTATGCAAAATGGCTCCTTTGGGAAATTTGCCAATCTGCTTTAAGGTAGCTACGGCTAATTTAGTATCTGGATGATCTGAAATTTTGTAGGCTACAATCTCACTGTTAAAGGTATCGATAATAGTTGATAAATAGAGCATAGATTTACCAAAAGGTAGCTAAGTAATAGCCGTTGTCACTTTACAAAGAGGTCTAGCTATTGCCCAATCCTTAGTAATGACATTTTTAAAAATGTCATATGGATTACCAGGCTTCTTAAATTTTTTTCTTCTTCACAATACAAATTTATCCCTATTTACGCATAATCCTAGCTCCTTTATTAATATCTACAAAAAACGCGTTACTGATAAGTGCATGACTATTAAGAAAATGTTCAATAATATGAATCTTTAATTCAACAGGAGAAAAATTATGTTTTGACATACGAAAACACCTCAAAATTCATTTTACCAATTTTGAGGTGCTCTTTTTTAGTTGTATCTAATTATAGTGGCAGTTCCAACTCAAGTTGTCTTTTTTTTGTTAGATTAAGTCTTCTGTTAAGGCTAAAAAGTCAGTGACATCTTTTAGTACAACATCTACGGCTGCTTGCCAAAAGTCGGGTTGTGTTAAGTCAACACCGAGGTGTTTTTGCGCAAGGTTTTCGGTTGTCATTGAGCCTGTGTCTTGTAATAAGGCAATGTATGCCTGCTCGTAACTCGTTTCAGACGAGGCTGCTTGAGCATAGATACCAGCAGAGAAGAGGAAACCAAAGGTGTAAGGATAGTTGTAAAACGGAATGTCATCGATGTAAAAATGCAATTTCGATTGCCAAAACGTTGGGTTATAGTCTTTTAAACTGTCAACAAACGCTTCTTTTTGCGCCGTCTCCATTAATTCGTTTAAGACTTCGACAGTGAGCGCTCCGTTTTTACGAGCCTCATGGAAACGTTGTTCAAATAAGAAGCGGGCATGGATGTTCATAAAGAAAGCGACACTGCGCTGGATTTTATCTTCGAGTAACTGAATTTTTTCAGCCTTTGATGTCGCTGCTTTGATGGCTGCATCCGAAATTAAAATCTCAGCAAAAGTTGAAGCTGTTTCGGCAACATTCATCGCATAATCACGGTTTAAAGCGGATTGGTCCCGCATCACATGAGAATGGAAGGCATGGCCTAATTCGTGTGCTAAGGTCGAAATTGTATTGGCTGAGCCGTCGTACGTCATGAAGATACGACTTTCACCGTCTTCTGGAAATTCGATGCAGAAGCCGCCAGGTCGTTTGTTGTCACGGTCTTCGGCTTCAATCCAACTGTTGGCAAAGGCGTTGTGAGCAAAGGCAGCCATTTCAGGACTGAATTTGGCGAAGTTTTCTTCAATGAAGTCGGCACCGGTTTGAAAGTTACGAATTGTTTGAGTAGCGCCTAAGTTCAGTGGTGCTTCCACGTCAACCCAACCGAGTTGATCGAGTCCTAATAAGGCCGCTTTTCGTTTCAAAAAGGCCAGCAAAGGCGTCTTGTTTTGAGCGACAACAGTCCAAATGCTTGTCAAGGTAGCTTCATTGAGGCGGTTTAAACGAAGCGATTCATCAAGTACATCCCAGTGGCGAGCCTCATACTTCGCCAGACGAAAACCGATGAGGTGGTTCAATGTATCAGCAAACAAGGGCGCTTTTTCTTGCCACGTTTTTTGCCATACGGCAAAGGCATCATGACGAACTTTGTAATCAGCAGCATTGAGTAAGTTGTCGGTTTGACCGGCTGATAGTGAGGCTATTTCACCTGTTTCCGTCACAACATCAAAGCGCATTGTGCCGACTAAAGTGTCATAGTGTGCGGCCCAGGCGTTGTAACCGTCAACGCTAAGGTTATTTATTAAGGTTTCCTCCTTGGCTGATAAGAGATGGGCTTGGTTTGAACGCAGTTCAGCGAGGACGAAGGCGACGTCATGCAGTTCAGTTCGAGTGAGCCATTCTTCCCAAGTGGCATCCTCCAGTAGTAACGTTTGTTGCGCTAAGTCATTTGACGCATTTTTCAAGGCAGCGCTCAACGAACCGATTTTATTTAAGAGTGTATCGCTGTAGGTATCGCTGGCATCAGCAGCAGCGACACATTCAATAAAGGAGCTCATTTGAAAAAGGGCCATCCGTAATGTTGTATAGGTGTCAATTAAGGTTACAAAAGAGTTGTAATCCGTCCCGTTCCAGTCAGAAACAGCAGTGCTGAAGGCGTGCAGTTCCTTAGTGGTGTTGTCTAGTTTCGCTTGAAAGGCCTCAGAGTGTGAACCACCAGTAAAGAAAGTGTCGATATCCCATGATAGTGAGTAGTTTGTTGTCATTTATAAGTCCTCCTTGTTGTACGCCGTATGGCGGTGTGTCTTTCTTGAATTATACACTTAGTTTTTGGTTAATTCAAAATATTGTGACAGGTGAATTGTACGTATCTTTTCATCGTAATGATCGATAAAATCGACACTTTTTGTGTGTCTATGTTATAATAATAGGATTTAGTAGCGTGAATAGACATAAAGTTTATGCGACAAACACATTTTTTTTCAGTTATAATAAATAAGAATGAGAAAAAGCGAGGTGCCTGAAATTTGTTGAAAATGTTTTTACCGAATCGGATGGTTCATACACCATACGACATTACAGCCGACCAATTAAAGCAACAAGGTATTAAAGTTGTTTTTACCGACTTAGATAATACCTTAATTGCTTGGGATGACGAAACAGCTCCCAGCCATTTAGTGGAGTGGATTAATCATTTGAAAGCTGCAGGGATTGAAGTAACGATTGTATCAAATAATAGTGAAGAACGTGTACGTAAAATTGCGGACGAAGTAGGCGTTCCGTTTGTTTACCGGGCCCAAAAACCCTTAACTACTGGCTTCAAACGTGCGATGCGTTTATACGCTGTGCGCCGTGATGAAGTGGCTATGTTTGGGGATCAACTTTTGACAGATGTTTTTGGCGGAAATCGTGCACGTTTATTTACCATTCTAGTAAAACCGGTTAAACAGAGTGATGCTTGGAACACGAAAATTAACCGTAAAATCGAGAAAATAGTGATTGCGCTATTAAAACGAAAAAAACCATTAACATGGGAGGATCAACTATAAATGGAAACAGAAGAATTACAAGAACTACATTGTATCGGTTGTGGGGCAACAATCCAAACCGAAGATCCGCAGGCGCTTGGATTTGCACCAGCATCGAGCCTTAATCGAGAAGATATTATTTGTAAACGGTGTTACCGCTTGAAACATTACAATGAAGTACAAGACGTGTCGTTAACTGACGATGACTTCTTACGGATTTTAAACGGCTTAGGAGACAAAAAGGGCTTGATTGTGATGCTCGTGGACATTTTTGACTTTGATGGCAGCTGGTTACCAGGTTTGCAACGCTTTGTGGGCAACAACCCGATTTTATTATTAGGTAACAAGGTTGATTTATTGCCACATTCAATGAAGCGTCCTCCATTAATGAACTGGATGCGTGGTCGTGCGAAAGAATTAGGCATGAAACCAGTCGAGGTTGATTTGATTAGCTCATTACGTGACGGTGATTTAGATCCGATTTTGAAAAAAGTCGAAAAATTACGTAAGGGCGGCGATGTGTATGTTGTTGGCTGTACAAATGTAGGGAAATCAACCTTTATTAACCGCGTGATTCACGAAGTCAGTGGAGAAAAAGATGTGATTACGACCTCGCATTTCCCAGGGACAACCTTAGATATTATTGAAATTCCGTTGGATGATGGCAGTATGCTTGTTGACACACCAGGGATTATCAATCATCACCAAATGGCTCACGTTGTAACAGATAAAACGTTGAAGGCTATTACACCTAAAAAAGAAATCAAACCGGTAAGCTATCAATTAAACGAAGAGCAAACACTTTTCTTTGGCGGTTTAGCACGTCTTGATTACATTAGTGGTGGACGTCGTTCACTTACCTGTTATTTACCAAACAGCATTAAAATTCATCGTACAAAACTTGAAAAAGCCGATGACTTGTATGCGAACCACCTCGGTGACTTGTTACAACCGCCGTTTGCAGACGATGTTGCAACCTTTCCGAAACTTGTGGCACAGGAATTCCATGTTAAAACGAAGATGGACATTGTGTTCTCAGGATTAGGATGGGTAACGTTGGAAGAAGGCGCACATGTTAAGGCATGGGTTCCTGAAAACGTCAACGTGACAATTCGTCGCACAATTATGTAAAAAGGATGGTGCTCTGTGATGAAAAAAACGTATGCGGTTATCGGTCAACCGGTTGGTCATAGTATCTCTCCAACAATACAACAAGTTTGTTTTGATGCTTTAGCGATTGAGGCGGCCTACGTCCCTTTTGAAATTGCAGCTGAAAAGCAGGCAGACGCCTTCAAGGGCCTAAAAGCTTTGGGAATAGCTGGCTTCAATGTGACAGCGCCTTATAAGGAAGCAATCATGCCTTACTTAGACGGCATTGATGAGAGTGCGCGTCTCGCACAGGCGGTCAATACCGTCAAACAGACAGATGCAGGTTACATTGGTTACAATACCGATGGCGCGGGCTTTATTCATAGCTTGAAAGCTGACTTCAAACAGTTAACGACTGCCTCAACGATTTTAATTATCGGAGCAGGCGGGGCAGCTAAAGGCATTTTAGTGGCCCTTTTGGCAGCAGGCTATCGACGGATTACCATTACGAACCGCACGGTTTCAAAAGCAGAGCAGTTAGCCATTGCGACAGGTGTTGAAGCAGCGAGTCTAACAGTGGCTGCAGCACAGTTAGAACAGTTCGATTGCATTGTACAAACGACATCGTTAGGAATGAATCCAACGGATGATCAACTCCCACTCGATTTAACAAGATTACGAGCGGATACGTTTGTCAGTGACTTAATTTATAATCCGCAAGAAACAGCCTTTTTAAAGGCTGCACAAAGCAACCCGAAACAAAATGGATTGGGCATGCTAATATATCAAGCCGCAGTGGCGTTTGAAATATGGACAGGTATTTGGCCTGACATTGATAAAATGATTGCTGCAGCAAATGAGAAAGGGTTTAAAAAATGCTAACAGGTAAACAAAAACGATTCTTACGTAGTGAAGCGCATCATCTTACACCAATTTTCCAAATCGGAAAAGGCGGCGTTAATTCAAACATGACGCGTCAAATTAAAGAGGCACTTGAAGTGCGTGAATTAATTAAAATCAGTGTCTTACAAAATAGCGACGAAGTACCGGCTGAAGTTGCGCAAATTTTAACACGAAAAACAAAATCATTATTGGTACAAGTCATTGGTAAAACAATTATTTTATACCGTACATCTAAGACTGATCCTAAGATTAAACTTCCATCATAATATAATCGGGGTGTAACAATGACAAAACGTGTTGGTATACTAGGTGGCACATTCAATCCACCTCATTTTGGACATTTATTTATAGCCGAACAAGTTTTCGAGGCTTATCAATTAGATGAAATTCGGTTTTTACCTAATGCAATCCCACCGCATAAAGCAGTGGTTGATGGCATTACTGATGAAGCGCGTATCGCTCTAGTGAAGGGGGCAATTGCAAACAATACCCACTTCACTATTGATACACGTGAAATCACTCGCGGTGGAAGTTCATATACGTATGATACAATGTTAGAAATGAAACAGTTAGAACCAGATGTACAGTTTTATTTCATCATCGGCGCCGATATGGTTGAATATTTACCGAAATGGTACAATATAAATAAACTGATGGAACTTGTAACATTTATTGGAGTAACGAGAAAAGGTTATAGATTACAATCAGACTACCCGATTGAAACGCTTGCCTTACCGTTGATGGATTTATCATCATCAGCGATTAGAGCGCAGCTTAAAGCAGGCCAATCAGTTCGTTATATGGTACCTGAAAATGTCTATTACGCGATAAAGGAGAGCCAATTTTATGAATCGTGAAGAAGCATTAGAACGAGTGAAACCACATTTGACTGAACAGCGTTACATTCACACATTAGGTGTTGAAAAAACGGCAGTTGAATTAGCCCGCAATCATGGTGTCAATCCCGAAAAAGCGAGCTTAGCAGCGATTTTTCATGACTACGCTAAAATTCGTGACATCGATGAAATGCGTCATATTATTATTAAAGAAGATTTAGACCAAAGTTTACTCGAGTATCATCCCAATCTATGGCATGCTCCAGTTGGTGCGGTCTTAGTGAATAAGGAGATTGGAATTGATGACTCTGAAATTTTAGGAGCTATCACGTTTCATACAACCGGTCAACGTAACATGTCGACACTTGAAAAAATTATTTTTGTTGCTGATTACATTGAACCAAACCGTGAATTCCCTGGAGTTGAAGAAGCGCGGGAACTGGCGAAAATATCATTGGATGAGGCCGTCCGGTTTGAATTATCACAAACGATGAATTATTTAATTCAACGGAAGCAACCTATTTTCCCTGATACATTTGAAGCGTACAATATGATCACAAAACAGTTAAAAGAAGAAGGAGAGCGAAATTTTGATAAATAGCAAAGAGGTATTAATGTTCGCAACGAAAGCTTGCGATGATAAACGAGCAGAAGAAATTATAGCTTTAGATATGACTGCGATGGGGTCAATGACAGATTACATTATTATTTGTCACGGGAACTCTGAAAAACAAGTTAAAGCCATTGCAACAGAAGTAAAAGACCAAGCGCATGAACACGGTATTGATGTCGGTCGCATTGAAGGTATTTCAGCATCACGTTGGGTCTTAGTTGACTTAGGCGATGTTGTCGTTCATGTTTTCCATAGCGAAGACCGTGAATACTACAACCTTGAAAAATTATGGGGCGATGCACCAACGATGGATGTATCTGCAGCTTTCGCTTAAGATGGAAAATTACGATACGTTTCCCCTCGTTTACGATGATTTAATGGATAAATCACTGTATGAAAAATGGGTCAACTTTGTCGTACGTCATAGTACGCATAACACCTCGTTATTGGATTTAGGCTGTGGTACTGGTGAGTTTGCTCTGCGCTTAGCAGAGCGATACGATGTCTCTGGTCTCGATTTAGCAGCGAATATGTTAGTGTTGGCGCAAGAAAAATTCACCCGAGCAAACATCGGAATTCCGTTGTTTGAAGCGAATATGCTTGATTTTGATTTAGGCCAAACATTCGAGACAATCACATGCTTAAGTGATTCGCTCAATTACATGCCTGATGAAGCAAGCGTCTTAAACGTGTTTGAACGCGTACTGGCCCATTTATCCGACACGGGCACCTTTATCTTTGATGTGCATAGCACACATAAGGTCGATGTCTTGTTTGATAATTATGTCTTTGCCGATAATGATGACGATGTGTCATTTATTTGGCGCTCATTTAAAGGCGAGCATGACCATAGCGTTGAACATGATCTTTCGTTCTTCTTATATGATGAAGAAATGGACATGTACACTCGTCGTGACGAGTTACATTGTGAACGCACCTATCCGATTGCAACGTACGAACGTCTCTTAGCAGCGGCGGGCTTTCAGTCTGTAAAAGTCTGTGCTGACTTTACTGATGACGCACCAACTGCAACATCAGAGCGCTTGTTCTTCGTTTGTCACAAATAAAATAGTAGAAGTCTCATCAAACGTAGCCCCCGTGCACAGTGATGAGACTTTTTTTATGCGTTTTTTTTAGCAGGATAACCAATTTTACAGGGGCACTACTTACAAAAAGGAGCTTTTTAAACGGTAACTACAGTTTTATAAGTTAAGTTCATGGGAACAATTGTGGTCAAAAAGAGGTAAGCCATCCCCAATCACGTATAAGGATAGTGAGGAGGACTGTGATGAATCGAATCAGAACGTTCTACGAGCTTTATCGTATCCGTGTTATTTGCGGAGTGGCAATCGTCGTTATCATTGTTAGTATTGCTGTCGTACTCAGGCAACCAATAGCCACACCCCGACAGGTTCAAACAATTGCCCCGCCAGTAGTCGAACATACGACTGACACACCTGCTCTACCAACGCATGTGTTTGTCGACATTAAAGGGGCTGTTAAAGAGCCTAATGTGTATGAGATGGCCACCGATGCTCGTGTTAAAGATGTCATTCAACGGGCAGGAGGATTGCTCCCTGAGGCTGACGAAACACAAATTAATTTAGCGCAGAAGGTAACGGATCAAATGGTCATTTATGTCGCTGTTGACGGCGAACAAACAACAGCGATAGCAGGCAATGCTGCTAATGACAGCCCAACAAAGGTGAATTTGAATGAGGCCGAACTGGAACAGTTGCTGACGGTGCCAGGTATTGGTCCAGCTAAAGCCGCAGTTATTCTTGCTTATCGTGAAGAAAATGGGTTGTTTTCAAGAATCGAAGATTTATTAGCAGTGAGCGGTATCGGTGAGAAAACGTTGGAACGCTTGAGTGACTATTTAGAAGTGTAACAATCTGCAACTGAAGTGTTGACGTAAGTGAAGTTGTGTGACTATACTGATAATAGTTTAAAAAAAAGGAGTGGCACACAATGGGAAGAATTACGTGGGAACAATATTTCATGGCACAAAGTCATTTGTTGGCTTCACGCAGTACATGTGACCGGCTAATGGTTGGGGCTACAATTGTGCGTGATAATCGTATTATCGCAGGCGGGTATAACGGCTCTGTCGCTGGGGAAACACATTGTATCGATGAGCAATGTTTAATGGATCATGGGCATTGTATTCGAACGGTTCATGCTGAAATGAATGCCATTTTACAGTGTGCTAAGTTTGGTGCCTCAACTGAAGAGGCGGAATTATACGTGACACACTATCCATGCGTTAATTGCAGTAAGGCAATTATTCAAGCGGGTATAAAAAAGGTATCCTATGCTAAAAACTATCATAATCATCCGTATGCCGAGCAATTATTTGAACAGGCTGGCGTGGCGTTGCACTATGTGCCACTAGAAGAGATAAATAATATTAAAACAGCAGAACCACTTAAAAAGGAAATTGTAGCGGCCTTAAAACAACTGCCTGACTCGATTGAACACGACGCCTTAATTAGGGCAGTTAAGACCCAACTATAATGCGGGAGGTGAGGGAATGCCACGTCATCTGTTAATTGTGAGTGTCATCGTAACATTGATGGCTTTGACACAAGAGCAGGTGGTGGTATTGACCTGCCTTTTTTTAATGAGCAGCCTCTATGGACTCATCTACCGTCAATGGTTAGCGTTGGTCACCGTCATCATGTATGTCACGCTAATAATACCGGTGCCACAACCATCACAACCGATTTTTTCCGAACCTTTTGTACTGCAAGCCATTGCGATTGATGGCGATTATGTACAAGCCGTCGTTAAACAGGGCAACAGCCGGACTAAACTAACAGGGACGATTGACAGCTTTGCGCAAAAACAGCAGCTTGAAACATTCGCTCCCGGACAACAGCTACACATCGAGCCGAATTGAGGCCAATGCAACAGCGGCGTAACCCGCAGCAATTTTCTGAAAATGAGTATTTAAAAAGGCAACGGATTGATTATGTAGCAACCATGACGGAGATGACGGCACTCTCTACGGAAACGGTTGGCGTGATTAATCGTCTCGCGCACCTGCGACAACTGTTGATGCAACAAATTGAACAACGTGCCTCGAAACGAGTCGTGGCCTATACGCATGCCTTGATTTTTGGTGATCGCTCAGCCATTGCGCCTGATGTCACGAAGGCCTATCGCGATTTAGGCGTAATTCATTTACTCGCGATTTCAGGACTGCATGTAACCTTAATAGGAGGGGGCTTGTTTGTCGGTTTGCTAATCATGCGTTGTTCCCGCGCAACGGCTGCCATGCTGACGATTGCGTTTTTGCTCGTATTTGCTGTTATGGCAGGCGCCAATGCACCAGTAGTACGAGCGGTAACGATGATGGTCTTACTATTGGTCAAAGAGTTGTCGCCGCTAAGGTTTACAACCTTCACCGCCTTAATCCTCAGCTATAATTTGCAGTTGATACGCGATAGCTATCAACTTTTTCAGATTGGTTTTCAACTGTCGTATGCCGTTTGTTTAGGACTCGTACTGAGCCGTCAAATCATTGCGCGTTATCGCTATAAACCGCTTCAATTAGCAATTGTCTCTTACATGGCGACAGTGTTTACACTGCCCATTTTAAGTTATCATTTTTTTCAGTTTTCATTGGCAAGTGTCTGGGCCAATAGTTTGTTCGTGCCTTTTTATACCGCGCTATTAATTCCGGTTGTTATACTGAGCGTTATTTTAATCCCGCTGCAGTTGATGCCCGCTTTCGCAAACAACACACTCGAATGGCTTCTCCTGAAAAGTGAAAGACTTGCCCTTTATTTTTTGGACTGGCCAGCAACTGTTTACGTCACTGGCCGCGCGCCACCAGTTAGTTATTGGCTGTTAGGCTGCTTAATTGTGTATGTGTTTGTTTGTTGGGAGAATCACCGTTTTATCAAGCGCACTCAGGTGCTGCTATGGCTGTTTATTGCGTCACTGCCACTCCAAACACAGTGGGCCAATGGCGGGATGATTGCCCTGCTTGATGTTGGTCAAGGTGATGCCCATTTTATTCAATTACCAAACCGTCAAGGGACGATGTTGATCGATACCGGGGGTAAATACGTGTGGCAGAAGCCTGCTGCTTGGCAACAACGGCAAAAAGCACCGTTTACAATTGGTGAAAATGTGGTGAATCCGACCTTGAAAAGTTGGGGGATTCGTCACCTTGATAAAGTGGTCATCACCCATAGTGATTATGACCACATGGGTGCCTTGTTGGAGGTCGCTGCAGAACTATCGATTGGTGAACTGATTATCGGCAAAGGAGCAGCAGCTGATCCTTTGATGGCGAGTATGTTAGCACAGTTACAAACGGTTAAGCAGCGGGAAGTGAAAGAAGGTGATACGATAATGCTCGGTGTAACTCAATTTACCGTGTTAAATCCGTTGCCTGAGGGTGGGATTGGCGAAAACGAACATTCGGTCGTCTTAAGTGCTCGATTGGATGAACAAAATTGGTTGTTTACAGGCGATATGGAAATCGCCCAAGAAAAACGGTTGATGAAACAGTATCCAACCTTGGCAATGGATTTTTTAATGGTCGGTCATCATGGTAGTAAATTTTCAACAGACGCAGACTTTGTCGCTCAAATTGGCCCAAAGGAGGCGTGGATTTCAGTCGCGCAAAACAGCCAATACGGGCATCCTCATCCTGAAGTGTTGGCAATTTTAAATCAACAGCAGGTAAAAATACGCAGTACAGCGGAGAGTGGTGCAATTGTGTATCGTTTTAATGGTAAGAAACCGCGGATTGAGCTGACAATCACCCCGTCAGACTGATAGTCGATAATCACTCGGATATCAGTTATAATAAAGGTAAGTAGCTGTAAGAATGTGGGGATGACAAAATGATCAAAGAATGGCAAGCAATCGAACGGGGCGAATTTGCACCGATTTATTTAATTACAGGAACGGAATCATACATTATTCAAGAAACAATTAAGCGCATCGAGATGGCTGCCTTAGCCGATGATGAGGCGGAGTTTAACTATGCGAACTTTGATTTAACGGAGGTGCCAGTTGAACAGGCGATTGCCGAAGCCGAATCAGTCCCTTTTTGGGGGGAGCGGAAGGTGGTTGTCTTGCAACGACCGACCTTCTTGACGACTGAAAAAAGCAAACTTGAACACCAAACGGATAGTTTCGCCCATTACATCGAGCAACCTGTTCCTTTTACTGTTTTGGTGATTGTTGCTGGTGTTAATAAATTGGATGCGCGTAAAAAAATCAGTAAAGCCTTGCAAGAACAAGCAGTTGTGATTGATGCGTCTGCACCGAACGAACAAGGGATGCAACGATGGTTAACCGCACATGCCCAACAGTTAGGGATGGATTATGAGCCCGCCGCGATGGATGAATTACTCGTCTTGACGAATTTTCAATTGTCGGTGGCGCTTAAAGAACTCGAAAAAATCGCTTTGTATGTCGCTGGTGGCGTCATGACGAAGGCGATTGTCGTTGACATGGTTGTACGCTCGCTCGAACAAAACGTCTTTCAACTGACCGAAAAAGTCGTTAATAAACAAACAGGTGAGGCGTTACAAATATACCGTGACCTTATAAAACAAAAAGGAAGAGCCGATTAAAATACTAGCATTGTTAATCAGTCAGTTTCGTCTGATGAATCAAGTCAAAATTATGAAACGAAAAGGCTACAGTGATCCGGAAATGGCTCGAACCTTAAAGGTACATCCATACCGTGCGAAGTTAGCGGCCCAATCAGTCCGTCACATCGAATTGGCACCATTACAAACAGCAATGGCCTTGTTAGCCAAAGCGGATTTTGAATTGAAAACAGGACGGGGTTTGCCCGTCCAAAAAGTGGAATGGTTTATTTTTCATTGGAATGCCTAACTAAAAGAGCGACCGCACTACTCGATATCAGTCGAGAGGTGCGGTCGCTCTTTTAGTTAGAGCTTGATGAATCGCTTTGTACGCCATGAACATCGACCTGTAAGCGTGTAAGGGTCGCGTTAGCATCATACTGTTGCAAGGTAGTCATAATCACGTGTGACTGTGATGGAGGGCTGAGAACGAGGACAGTCGGTCCAGCACCTGATAAACAGCAGCCATAAGCACCTAACGGACTGACGAGCGTGCGGATGTTCGTTAAGTCAGGCACGAGTGCCTGGCGATAATGTTCATGCAATAAATCGGCAGCCATCATTTGGCCAACCTGTGCGAGGTTACCGCTTAATAAACTCGCGACCATCACATTGCTAATGGCGCTTGCCTTAACTGCTGTTTGATAGGACAAGGTTGTCGGTAAGACACCACGACTTAAGCTTGTTGCTAATTCTGTCGAGGGAATAAAGGCAATCAGATCACAGTCAGGAAAAGCGTGCTGTGTATAATGCGTCTGGTCACCGAGTTGCACAGCCACAACCAATCCACCAAAGACAGCCGGAGCAACATTATCAGGATGTCCTTCAATCAGTGTTGCTAACCGCATTTTTTCGGCACGACTCCAATGGAGTTGCCCCCAACTGTCAGCCAGTTCAATCCCGGCCACAATCGCAGCCGCACTACTGCCTAAGCCACGCGTTGACGGAATGTCGCAGGTCATCACTAAATGGTGAGGCGGCATCGTTGGCGCAAACCGAAGCGCTGTCTGAATGATGAGATTAGATTCATCGGTTGGAATTGACGCGCCTAATTGATGGTCAACAGACCACCTCACTGCAGGTGTTGCACTCAAAGTTAAATAAAGAGACAGTGCCAGACCACAGGAATCAAAGCCAGGGCCGAGATTGGCTGTCGTAGCAGGCACCTTTATCTTAATCATTTTTAGTCGCAGCAGCTAAGTAGGCTGCGATTTCATCGTACGTGTTGAGGTTATGGACCTTAGCAGGCACCTTATTAATGGCCGAGTCAGGGTCTTTCAAACCATTACCAGTAAAGACAGCGACGACTGTTTCACCGGGTTTGATTTTGCCGGCCTTCACATGCTTAATGACACCCGCTAATGAGGCAGCTGAACCCGGTTCGATGAAGACACCGTCGCGTCGAGCCACCGCCTTGTAAGCTGCTAAAATCTCATCATCTGAGACTGCATCGATGTAACCACCAGATTCATTACGCGCTGCTTCGGCAAACGCCCAACTGGCAGGATTGCCAATTCGAATCGCTGTCGCAAATGTTTCGGGAGCAGCAATGGGTGCGCCTTGAACAATGGCAGCGGCGCCTTCAGCCTCGAAACCGTGCATCCGTGGCAGCCCGCTTTGTTGGGCAGCATCAAATTCTTTAAAACCTTTCCAATAGGCCGTAATATTACCCGCGTTGCCGACTGGGATAGCAAGCACATCAGGTGCTTTTCCAAGTTGTTCAACCACTTCGAAGGCGGCTGTTTTTTGCCCTTCAATCCGATAAGGATTCACCGAGTTAACGAGCGTAACGGCTTCTTTTTCGGCAATATCACGTACCATTTTGAGGGCGTCGTCGAAGTTGCCGTCAATTGAAATGATATCGGCCCCATACATTACCGCCTGTGCTAATTTACCGAGCGCAACCTTGCCTTCAGGAATCACAATGTAAGCTTTTAAGCCCGCCCGTGTTGCATAGGCTGCGGCTGCGGCTGAAGTATTACCTGTTGAGGCGCAAATAACGGCTTTGGCGCCATCTTCTTTGGCCTTGGCAACAGCCATCACCATGCCGCGGTCTTTAAAGGAACCGGTTGGATTCACGCCTTCTGTTTTGGCATATAAAGTAATGCCGAGCTCGGCCGATAGATGAGGCAGGGGCACTAAGGGGGTGTTGCCTTCGTGTAGCGAAAGAGCAGGTGTGTTTTCTGTTACGGGTAAATAAGCAGCATATTTAGCTAATAATCCTTTATACATAAATTAATCCTCCACTCGGTAATGTGAATGAACCACAATCCCATTGTCATTTTTTAAGGCAGCAAGCGCTTCATGTAAATTGGCACGACTAGTTGTATGCGTAATCACAACGACGGTCGCTTGATCATCGTTTTCAGGCAGCTGTAAAATGCGACTGAAACCGATGTTCTGTTCTGTGAATCGTTGGGTCATCTTTAAGAACGTACCTGTTTCATCAGTCATTTTGAGACGGACGAAGTATTTGGCATAGCAGTTGGCATCAGCTAATTTGTTCGTCTCGTGCACATACGAGTTAAAGACATTGCCCGTTGTACCAAGCTTGATGTTTTTGGCGATACTAATAATATCGCTCACGACACTGGAAGCGGTCGGTAATTCACCTGCGCCAGGTCCATAGTACATTGTTTCGCCAGCAGCTTCACCAATAACAAACACCGCATTGTTTTCGTTATGAACACCTGCCAATGGATGTGTCTTTGGTAAGAGCGTCGGTGTCACGCAGACATCTACTGCACCATTCGTCTCTTCTGAAATACCGAGCAATTTAATGGTATAGCCAAGTTGGTCGGCCAGCTTAATCTCGTCAACCGTTAAGTTGCGAATCCCAGTTGCAGACACATCGTCTAACGAAACATTCATCCCGAAGCTGAGGCGCGTTAAAATTACCATTTTGCGAGCGGCATCAATCCCGTCAACATCGTTGGTCGGATCGCTTTCGGCAAAACCTAAAGCTTGAGCTTGTTGCAGCGCATCGTTATATGTAAGGCCTTCACTGGTCATTTTAGTGAGCATGAAATTAGTTGTACCGTTGACGATACCCATTACTTTTTTGAGATGGTCTGATGCTAAGCCGTTGACAATTGTTCTTAATATCGGAATCCCGCCCGCAACACTCGCTTCGTAAAAGAGGTCACAGTTATTTTCACGCGCAATTGTAATTAAATGATCACCGTGTAAGGCGATTAAATCTTTGTTGGCAGTCACGACATGTTTACCCGCCTGTAAGGCTTTTACGACATAGTCATAGGCCGTTTCTATCGTACCCATTACTTCGACAATAATAGCAATTGAAGGGTCACCGATGACATCGTTCGCATTGGTCGTTAAAGTGATACCTGTATTTTCGTAACGTCGTGCTTTGCTTAAATCACGCACAAGCACTTTCGTAATGGCAATATCATACCCTGTAATTTGACTGATTTTATCTTGATGTTCATTTAAGATGCGGACAACACCACTTCCGACTGTACCGAATCCAAGAACACCAACGTTTAATGATGACATAAAAGACCTCCTTCTAATTTCTATTGTTATTAAGTTCAGAATAATGCGACTTTTTAGAAATTAATAAACTCAGTATATAAAAAATATCAAAATAAAGCAACCTCATGACAAAAATTCGGGGCTTCTTTAAAAATGAGCACAAAAAAAGAGCCTAATGAAAGGCTCTTTAAGAGATTATTTAGCTAATTTTTTAGCAAGACGTGATTTACTACGGTCTGCTTTGTTTTTGTGAATCAAACCTTTTGAAACAGCACCATCAAGTTTTGAAACAGCTTGGCTATATAATTCACTTGTGTTATCAGCGTTAGCTACAACAGCAGCATCGAATTTACGAACTGCAGAACGAACAGCAGCACGTTGTGAAGATTTTAATTCGTTACGAGTTTCTGTTTGTTTTACGCGTTTAATTGCGGATTTAATGTTAGGCATTTATGTCACCTCCGTTGAAATAATCATACTATGGCTCATCTAATTAGATAGCTCTAATTCCAACCATAAGACAGACTTAATTATATATGAAAACGTGTGGGAATGCAAACCTCAAATTTAAATTTCTTTTTACAGTCAGAATTCCCCACAATCCAACCGTAAGTTGCCAATTATTTCAGGCTACTATATAATGAATAAGAGTTGCCTTTTTAAAGGCGAAACGAACAGACGAATGACTAAATTGAGCGGACAATCGTTCGCGTTAACCAATAAATTAGTGTTTGTAAAGAGTGATAGGAGTGGACAAATTGGATTTAAACGAAATGAAAGCACGTCAAAAAAATATCCGAAATTTTTCAATCATTGCCCATATTGATCATGGGAAGTCAACATTGGCTGACCGGATTCTAGAAAAAACGAACGCCTTAACCCATCGTGAAATGAAACATCAACTGCTTGATTCGATGGATTTAGAACGTGAACGTGGAATTACGATTAAATTGAATGCCGTGCAATTGAGCTACGATGCCAAAAATGGTGAAACGTATACCTTCCATTTAATCGATACACCGGGACATGTCGATTTCACCTATGAAGTATCCCGTAGTTTAGCTGCCTGTGAAGGGGCTGTGCTTGTGGTCGATGCCGCTCAAGGAATCGAAGCACAAACGTTAGCAAACGTTTATTTAGCATTAGATAACGACTTAGAAATTATCCCTGTGATTAATAAAATCGATCTACCAGCGGCTGAGCCTGAACGTGTTCGTGCTGAAATTGAAGATGTCATTGGTCTAGATGCAAGCGATGCTGTCTTGGCATCAGCAAAAGCAGGAATCGGGATTGAAGAAATCTTAGAACAGGTTGTTGAACTTGTGCCTGCACCAACCGGTGATCTTGAAGCGCCCTTACAAGCCCTTATTTTTGACTCTGTTTACGATGCGTATCGTGGTGTAATTACGAGTATTCGGGTGATGAGTGGAACGGTTAGAGCTGGCGATAAAATCTTTATGATGCAAACGGGTAAGTCATTTGAGGTAACTGAAGTCGGCGTCTTTAATCCGAAAGTATCACCACAAGAAGTGTTAATGGCTGGTGACGTTGGTTACTTAACAGCTGCGATTAAACAAGTGGCTGATACGCAAGTGGGTGATACAATTACACATGCAGATAACCGTGCCGCCGAAGCGTTACAAGGGTATCGTAAAATGAATCCGATGGTGTATTGTGGTCTTTATCCAATTGATTCATCTGACTATGTTGATTTACGCGATGCGCTAGAAAAACTTGAGTTAAATGATTCAGCCTTACAATACGAAGCCGAAACATCTCAAGCGCTCGGTTTTGGTTTCCGTTGTGGTTTCTTAGGCTTATTGCACATGGAAATCATTCAGGAACGGATTGAACGTGAATTCAACATTGATTTGATTACGACCGCTCCAAGTGTTATTTATCATGCAACCTTAACAGATGATACTGAAGTAATTATTTCAAACCCATCTGAAATGCCTGATCCTTCAACGGTAGCCTTTATTGAAGAACCATACGTTCAAGCCTCAATTATGGTGCCGAATGAATACGTTGGATCTGTAATGGAATTAACGCAACGTAAACGTGGAAACTTCATTACAATGGATTATATGGATGACATTCGCGTCAACGTGAAGTATGAAATTCCATTATCTGAAATCGTCTATGACTTCTTTGACCAATTGAAATCGAACACCCGTGGCTATGCGTCACTCGATTACGAAATCATTGGTTACCGTCAATCGAAATTAGTGAAGATGGACATTTTATTAAATGCTGAACCAGTCGATGCCTTAAGTTTTATCGTTCACCGTGATTTTGCCTATGATCGTGGTAAAGTTATCGTTGATCGTTTGCAAAAATTAATTCCACGTCAACAATTCGAAGTGCCAATTCAGGCAGCAATTGGAAATAAAGTCGTGGCGCGTTCAACGATTAAAGCGTTGCGTAAAAATGTCTTGGCTAAGTGTTATGGTGGGGATATCTCACGTAAGCGTAAATTGCTCGAGAAACAAAAGGCGGGTAAAAAACGGATGAAATCAGTGGGATCGGTCGAAGTGCCGCAAGAAGCGTTCATGGCGATTCTTAAAATTGATGAAGAACCGAAAAAATAAGCAAAAACAGTTGTGGCTCAGGCTGCAACTGTTTTTATTTTAAAAAAAACTGAAAATACACACTATTACAAATGTTTTTGTTGGTATATACTAAATGTACGACTTAGCGGGAGGGTGAGGCCTTTTAATGAAATTAAACCCTTTTGAGTTGCTATTGATGACATCTGTCAACTAAAATAGAACGAAATAGAAACTGGTACAAAAGGGTGATTTATCAATGAAGAAACAACGGAAGCGTAGCAAAGCTAATCTCAAACGATTGTTGCTAGGACTGTTGAGTATTAGCGTTGTATTAGTGCTATGGCAGGGCGTTAGACTGCTGCCACAACAGCAAACGATAGCGACACCGACTAATGAGGCAAACCAAAAAGCAGACTTTATTGCGACGTTAAAACCAATCGCACAAAAAAAACTACCAACTAAGTGGTTTATTGCCGAGCGTTAGTTTAAGCCAGGCCATTTTAGAATCAGACTGGGGTCAAAGTGAGTTGGCCGTCGAAGCAAAAAATCTCTTTGGTATCAAAGGGAAATACCATAATCAATCGTTGAGTTATCCGACGCAAGAATTTCAAAATGATGAATGGGTGACGATAACCGCGGCCTTTCGTAAATATGACACGTGGGAGCAATCGATGAACGATCAGGTAGCGCTCTTTCAAACGGGTACAAGTTGGAACGCGACTTTATATCATCCCGTGCTAGCGGCTCAGACTTATCAAGAAGGGACAAAGGCGTTGCAAACAGCTGGGTATGCAACCGACCCTGATTACGCTCGTAAACTCAACGAAGTAATCGAACGCTACGAACTAAACCAATATGATCAATTATAATAAAGGGAGTGTTAATGATGGAAAAAATCACTGAACGTTTTATTAATTATGCGAAAATCGATACACAGGCGGATGAGGACAGTACGACAACGCCTTCAACTCCCGGACAATGGGATTTATTACATCTGTTACAAAAAGAGATGACCGACATTGGCTTGAGCGATGTTAGTTTGGATGAAAATGGTTACTTAATGGGCACCTTAAAAGGCAATATCGATGTTGAAACAATCGGCTTCTTAGCGCATGTCGATACCGCTTTGGATGTGACTGGTAAAAATGTCCAACCGCAAGTGCATGTTAATTATGATGGACAAGACATCGTCTTAAATAAAGAACGAAACATTGTAATGAAAACAGCGGACTTTTCTGAATTAGCGGCCTATAAAGGTCAAACGCTCATTACAACCGATGGAACCACATTGTTGGGCGCAGATGACAAGGCAGGGATTGCTGAAATTATGACTGCAGTCGAATATTTTATTGCCAACCCCGAGGTAAGGCATGGCGACGTGCGTATTGCCTTTACACCGGATGAAGAAATCGGTCGTGGTCCTGCTAAGTTTGATGTTGACCGCTTTAATGCTAAGTTTGCTTATACGATGGATGGCGGACCAGTTGGCGAGTTAGAGTATGAATCGTTTAACGCAGCCAGTGCAAAGCTAGTCATCCAAGGTGAAAGCGTTCATCCAGGGACAGCCAAAGATAAACTCGTTAATGCCAGTGCCATTTTTGCCGAATTCCATGCGTTACTGCCCACTGAGGAAGTACCAGAAAAAACGGCGGGCAAAGAAGGTTTCTTCCATCTCGCGAGTATAAACGGTGGTGTCGAACAAGCTAAAGCGTATTACATCATTCGAGACTTTGATAAAAATAGTTTTGCGACACGTAAAACGACAATGCAAGCAGCCGTTGCTAAATTACAGTCGAAATACGGTGAAACAGCGTTAACCTTAACGATTGCCGATCAATATTATAACATGCGCGAAAAAATCGAACCCGTGATTGAAATTGTCGAATTGGCACAGAAGGCCTTCGCCAATGTCGGCATCGAACCAAACATTGTGCCGATTCGTGGCGGAACGGATGGTGCCCAACTATCATATAAAGGCTTACCTACACCAAATATTTTTGCCGGTGGTGAAAACATGCATGGGAAATATGAATACGTCGCGCAAGAATCAATGCAAAAAGCCGCCGCCGTTATTATTGAAATCATTAAAGAACATGCCAAGGCGTAGTTATTTAGTCTTATGTTATCTCAAACAGATAGGTTAATACCCTAATACATGTTATAATTTGAGATAACAATAATAAATGAGGTGTAAGCTTGAAAACAATTCGTACAATTAAACGTGAAGCAAAAGCGGCATTAAAAGGTCATTGGGGTATAGCTATTGGTATTTTAATTATTATGTACCTCATTACAGGGGCGTTAAACTTAGTTGCTCCAACGGAAAATAATTATGACAGCACAGCAATCGTCCTGTCTATCCTTAGTGTTTTGATTGCAGTCTTTGTAACCTTATCGATTTCAACCGGCTTTGTCTGGTTCTACCTTCGTCTGTTTGATGGGGAAAGTTTGAAGGTCGTTAATTTATTCGATGCCTTTAAAAAAGGTATGTACTTGAAAGCAATTTGGGCCAACATTTTAATCGCGCTGTTGCTAATTATGTGGTCTTTACCAACGATTATTTTAGCGATTGTTATAAGTATTGCAGCGGCAGCTAACATGCTTAGTTTTTGGTATTTAATTGTTCCAGTATTATTAATGCTGTTACCTATTATAAAAACACTTGGTTATGAGCAAACTTTTTACCTTATTAAAGATAATCCAACGATTTCAGCATATCAAGCAGTTAAAACAAGTGTTGTTTTAATGAAAAATAAACGCATGAAATTATTCTTAACTTATTTGTCATTTATCGGATGGATGATTGTTCCGCTCATTTTATTAGCTTATGGGACGTATTTAGCAATTATAGATTTCATGCGTAATGGTGATGGTATCGAGGCAATCATTGGTGTCGGTCTTATCCTGTTGGGCATGTTCATTGGGATGATTGTTTGTCTTTATGTGATTCCGTATTTCCAGACAACGATGGCGTCATTTTACCGGAGCTTACAACCTAAAGAGGTTGTTGAGAGCAGTAATGACAATCGTCAAACAGAGAGTCTCAATGATACGAATGAGCCAGAACCAAGTAGAGATGAGTAGTTAAAGTTACTAAATGAATATTGAATAAAAACGCTGTTCTAGGTCGTCAATGCCTCGTTTTATTGGAGTCGAGTACCACCTGTACACTCATTTCTAAGGCTCGTGTTTCCTAGAACAAAAGAATTTAAAGCCGTTCTAAACGGCAGTGATTGGAGAAAATAACGTCTCGACTATTTCCCGTCGATGCGTTATTTTTGAAATCACCCATGTGTAGGATTTAAATACGAGAGGATAGAACAACATTTCTTTTCAGTCAAGTCATCTCGTAGCTAAAGTCACTGTAATAGCATTTCAAAGAAAATGAAGACTGTTTAGACTTTGTCTACAATCTGGGAGTGATGTGCTATTGCACATCACTCTTTTTGTGGTGGAAAATCAGCTTAGATTGCGAAAAAAAAGCGGCTAAATATGATATAGTAACGTTAGAGAAGCGTAAGGCGCAGGGAGGTTTGTTGAAATGCACGAAATGCTCACACAGATGTTAGAGAGAGGTATCATTCCCGGGGCAACTTATGGCACCTATGCAAGTGGGGAATGGTTTAATCAGCAAATCGGACAGGCTCAAATTGAACCGACAAGAGCAGCTTTTACGACACCGGCCTATTATGATTTGGCCTCGTTAACGAAGGTACTTGTGACGACGCCATTGCTGTTAATGTTAATGGAAGATGGGAAAATCGACTTAAATGACAAAGTACAACAGTACTTGCCGCGTTTTAAATACGCTGAGGTGACCGTCAAGCATTTACTGACACATGCCTCAGGCTTAGCAAAAAACATCCCACAGTATCCGATGATGAAAGCAACTGCAGTGCTTGACTACATGTACGCTGTACCTCAAATAACCGCCGTTGGCCAGATTGAATACTCTGATGTAAACTTTCTACTGTTAGGTGAATTGATTACGACAATTAGCGCAGCAACAATGGCGCATTTATATGAACGGAAAATCGCACAGCCACTTGGTTTAAAGGAAAGTGGCTATTGTCCCAATCGGATGCAACAAGCAAGTTGTGTCCCAACCGAATTACATCCGACCAGAGGATTAATAAAAGGCATTGTACATGATCATAAAGCCTTCTGTCTGGATGGTATGGCGGCTCATGCCGGCTTGTTTGCGACACTTGAGGATATCGAAATACTCGTGTCACATTTGTTCGGATTTGCGAGTCCATTTCTCTTAACAGACAAAAGTCGCCAGCTGTTAATGACTATCCAATCGCAAGACGAATCAAACCAACGCGCGCTTGGTTGGGATCTGCTGTTGACGAAGAGCGCCGTGCCGATTATGTACCATACTGGTTTTACAGGAACCTTTATTTTAGTGAATCCAACTAAGGCTGAAGCGGCTGTCGTTTTGACGAATCGGATTCATCCACACCGTCATAATCCGACTTTTTTAAGTGAGCGCGATCAGTTTATTGAACGATATCTTAATCGAGAGGAATGAAGAACATGAAAAAAATTGAAACAAGAAATGAATTTGATACGAGTATTGCAACACAAAAAACGGTCGCGCTGTTTAGTGCCGATTGGTGTGGAGATTGTCGTTATATCGAGCCACACTTGCCAGCCATTGAGGCCGCTCATCCTGATTTTAACTTTATTCATATCGATCGCGATCAACTGCTTGATTTATGTCAAGAATTAGCCATTTTTGGGATACCAAGTTTTGTGACATTTGAAAACGGGATTGAACGTGATCGGTTTGTGAGCAAAGAGCGTAAAACCGAGGCTGAAATTACTGCCTTTATTAATGCATCACGGCTGAAGGGGCAAAGCAAATGAAAGAAACAATTGTAACTGTTAAAAGCAAATTAGAGACTGCCTTGGCAGCTGAACCGTATCGTTTTGACTTTAAGCGTGATACAGGTACATTGAAAATTAGTGACACTCGCAGCACCAACGCAGTCACAATTCAATTAGGTGAATTAGTTAAACAAGTGGAACAAAAAGGTGAAACGGCTATTGCCAAGCAAGTGTATTATGTTACCAACAGTTTTAAGGCAGCCCAAACAACGAAGCAAGTACATCAACATCAAGCTGAGTTGTTTCCTGTTATTCGTTCAAGTTCTTTTCCACGTGAAACAAAAACAGGTGAACAGTTCATCACAACGGATCATACAGCTGAAACCCGTATTTACTATGTGCTCGATTTAGGTAATACGTATCGTCTGTTGACAATGAAAGATACAGCTATCCTATCTGAAGCCCAAATTAAACAACTGGCAGAGCGCAACCTCAACAAAAAGACAATTCCGTTGAAAATTGATACCGTAGCAGACAATACCTTTTACTTCGTCCGTACGAACGATGGCTACGATGCCAGCCGCTTATTAAATCATGACTTTATGAAAAAGATGGAAAAAGAAGCAAAAGGTCAGATCGTTGTGGCAGTACCGCATCAGGATGTGTTATTATTAGTAGACGTAGTGAATGATGCTGGTTACGATGTTATTGGTCACTTAACGCTTGATTTTTATGCGTCTGGACCTGTACCAATTACAACGCTTGCCTTTGAATATACCGCCGGACACTTAACACCCGTGTTTATTCTGGCAAAAAACAAACAAAAGGGGTTATCAAAATGATACTAAATATGTTTTATAATGAAAAAGGGATTGGCGATGTCTTAATCGTTCAATTGAATGGTAAGAAAGCCGAGCAGGTTAACATTAAATCAAACGGTAATGTCACTGAAATTAAAAATGCTGAGACGGATGAAGTCATTGGCTATAATATATTTAACGTGAAAGAAACAGACTTAAACACTACTACAAAAATGACGGTTTCTACTGAAACGGTAGCATTTGTCAATCAACAATTAGCAACTGTAGGCTTTGCACCACTTGAAGCGGTCGATACAACACCTAAATTCGTGGTTGGTTACGTGCAAGAAAAGACAGTCCATAGTAACTCTGATCATTTAAGTGTCTGCCAAGTTGATTTGGGCACACATGTTGAACAAATCGTTTGTGGCGCACCCAATGTGGAACAAGGCCAATTTGTGGTCGTTGCTAAAGTGGGAGCTGTGATGCCAAGCGGTTTAATTATTGAACCGTCTGCTTTACGTGGCGAAACAAGTAACGGTATGTTGTGTGCTGCACGTGAATTAGCGATTCCTGATGCGCCACAAGAAAAAGGAATCTTAGTGCTTGATGGTGAACTAACAGCAGGTGAAGAATACGTCGTTAATTTTTAACGAACGATAACTGATTGGCTGCATGGTTTGTAATAGCATAACAGCAGCTAGTTTGCTACACTTAAATGAGTAGCTAATAGACCAATAGAAATGGGCGTGAGAGACATGGCAGGCTGGTTTAAAAAAATGATGAGTAACGATGAAGAAAAAGGACAAACTGAGCAGAGACCAAGCGCTGATAAAGCTGTGGAGCAACGCTCATCGACCCGCAACAAGACAACACGTGATTACAATGAAGGTAGAGTCCGGATTGTAACGATGGACTCCGCGCATAAAAATAACCGTTTATCGGCCTCGACACCGTCGGATCAGTCCGAGGGAGAGCGCGTAAAACCACCAGTAGCTAAACCAACAAACGAAACAGTTAGTCAAACTGCTGAAACTGAGTCAAAGTGGCAGCCATCATCACGTGAATCACATTTTAAAGCACGTGAGATTCCGTCGCCTGTGTTCGGTTTTCAAAAACGTAACATGCAACAATTTTATCCGTCGAAGCCATTAACTAATGAGAGTAAACCAATGTCTCAGGCGATAACAGCGGAAGAAACGGGTGAAAAAATGGTGCCACCTGTTGAGCAAGTAGAGGCACAACAGCAACCAGTACCAGTCGAACCACCTGTTGAAAAAACAGCTGAGGTTGAAGCGATTGTTAGTGAAGCTGTTTTACCAATTGAAGAGCAACCAGCTTTGACGGAGACGTCAACAGCACCGGATGTATTAACAATTACAAAAGATGGCCGCGTTAAATTACCGCAATCAATTAAGCCTAAAGGTGAACAGTTTTCAAACGAGGAAATTCAACAGATTGCTCGTGTCGCAGCAGTTGAAATGACACGCCAAATTCGTTCAAAACAACGTAAAGGTGGACAAGCACAGACCGAACTTAATAACCGTTTGCAATTTTTTGGTGAACTGTTAAGTAAGAAAAAATAACGGAAGCGCAACTAAATCACTATGATGGAGGATTTTTAAATGAGTACATATCATTTTATCGGTATAAAAGGAACAGGGATGAGTGCATTAGCACAAATTCTACACGATGAAGGCAAGACCGTTCAAGGCTCAGATATTGACAAAGAATTTTTCACCCAACGTGCACTTGAACGTGCCAACATTAAGTTGTTACCGTTCGCTAAAGAAAACATTACAGCCGACATGGTTGTGATTCAAGGTGCAGCCTTTCCCGACACACATGAAGAAGTCGTGGCAGCCAAACAATTAGGTGCGACACTTTATCAATACAATGACTTTTTAGGGAAGTTAATTGAAGGCTATGCAAGTATTGCAGTGACAGGCTCACATGGTAAGACATCAACAACCGGTTTATTATCGCATGTGTTAGAAGGGATTACGTCAGTCTCATATTTAATTGGTGATGGAACTGGCCGTGGTGTTAAAGCAGCTAATTACTTTGCCTTAGAAGCCTGTGAATACCAACGACATTTCTTAGCCTATAAACCTCATTTTACGATTATTAATAACATTGATTGGGATCATCCTGATTATTTCAAGACCGAAGATGATGTTGTTGATGCCTTTCAATCGCTTGTTTATCAAACGAAAGAAATTGTTATTGCTAACGGTGATGATGAAAAAGTACGTTCATTAAAATTAACAACACCGGTTGTTTATTTCGGTTTAGGGGAAGAAAACAACTACCGCGCTACAAATATTAACCGTCATACAGCAGGCTGTACCTTTGATGTGATGATTGATGGCAAGTTATACGGCTCGTTCAATGTACCAACTTTTGGTGAGCACAATGTTCGTAATGCCTTAGCTGTCATTGCTTTTACACAATTACAAGGCTTGCCAATTGAAGCGGTACAAGCGCGGATGCGGACGTATGCAGGCGTGAAACGTCGCTTCAGTGAAAAAGTGATCGGTGATCAAATTTTATTTGATGATTATGCTCATCATCCTGCTGAAATTGAAGCAACGATTAACGCGGCTCGTCAAAAGTATCCTGATCGTCAGGTGATTGCGATTTTCCAACCTCATACATTTAGCCGAACAAATGCTTTCTTGCAAAATTTTGCTGAATCATTGAGCAAAGCAGATGCGACCTATTTATGTGATATTTTTGGATCAGCCCGTGAGCAAACTGGTGATTTAACGATTCAAGACCTCGGAGATTTAATTGAAGGTAGCCACATCATCCAAGAGCAACATACAGAAGTTTTAAAAGCATACAAAACGGGCGTATTACTCTTCATGGGTGCGGGTGACATTCAAAAATTCCAAAAAGCTTACGAATTAACGTTAACTGCGCAACAATAAGCACAGATAAAAAGCCCTCACTCAAATTGAGTGAGGCTTTTTATCTGTTAATAAAAGGGATAAAAA
Source organism: Brochothrix campestris FSL F6-1037 (assembly GCF_000525915.1). GTDB lineage: Bacteria > Bacillota > Bacilli > Lactobacillales > Listeriaceae > Brochothrix > Brochothrix campestris. The sequence goes on from NZ_AODH01000056.1 coordinate 27,092, forward strand.
AAGCGATTGACAATGATAATCGTTATCAATTACAATTGAGAAGTGTAATTGAAACTATCAGTAACTCGAAGGCTTACTGTTACTTATAAGGGGGATATAAAGATGAAGAAAATAAGTATCTTAATCGCAGCGATTATTACAATGGCTGTGTGCAACATTTTTTTGGCAACACCAAGCAAAGCAGCGATAGCGGACGGGAATTACAAGGTTAATTATACTGTCTTAGACAGTGAGGCAAGTTCAGCTTCAATGGCAAATGACTACTTTGATAAACCAGCAGCCTTAACTGTGACTGATGGTAAAGCAACGTTGGATTTGCAAGTGAATCATAGTACCTGGATTACAGGCTTAACAGTCGCTGGCAGTCAAGGGCAAGTCTTGAGCTCGAGCAAAAGTGCGGATACCCGCAAAGTTCGATTTAATATCGGCGAAGCAAAACAATCGTTACCAGCAACGATTAAAGTTGATATTGATAACGAGAGCTTAAACTATCACCATAATTATAAAATCAATTTAAGTTTAGATTTATCAACAACTGATGAAGCCACTGCTGCGACGAGCAAAACGACTAAAACAGACGATAGTAGTGACGCAGCCGTTTCAAAAACAGACACAAATACGAGCGCTACAGGACAAACAAGTGCTGCGAAAGTCGCGAATCCAAAATCAGGCGATACGAATAGTTTAGCCTTATATGGTGGCCTAGCACTAGTAGCTGCGGTAGGTTTAATTATTAGCCGCAAAAAAAGAACAGTTAAATAGGGGGAGACAATGAAAACGTTAATTAAAAAATTAGGGATATTGGTAATTATCGCAACTGTTGTCATTAGCTTTTTGCCAGCCTATACAGCGACTGCAGCGACGTCGACGGACTTACAAGATGGTGCTGAATACAGGGTCGACGTTTCCTTATTAAAACCAGGAACCGGTGCAACAACCAAAGAAACGTCAGCAGCAAATCGATACATAAAACAACAGGCTACTATTAAGGTTGAGAACAACCAACCATACTTATACATAACGTTAAACAACCAAACGTATTGGCAAACACTCGCAACGAATTTAGCCTCAACCGCACCACAAGTCCCATCACCAGAGTCTAATTATACAGATATTTATCAAAATGTTACTGATGTCTCAACAGACGAAGCCAACAACACGAAAGTCGTAAAGATTAAATTTGATGATGTCAATGCGATTATTTATTCGTACATGCATATCAATGTTGCAGAGATTAAGTACGACAGCTGGTATCAAGCAGATATGAAAATGGATGTGTCGACACTTCAAATAGTGACAGAAGCACCGACATCACCGGATGCAAACAGCTCGATTGAAGCGCCAACAACTGTTTCAAGTGAGCCACAAAGTAGTACATCAACCGAACAAAACATCAATGTTGAAAATCCGGTTTTATCACAGAGTTCAGAAAGTGACACGCAAACGAGCACACCTTCAAGCAGTACAACACCCGCAACAAGTGAAGAAGCGCCAACAGTTATAACACCAACGCCTCCAACGTTAGATGAAGGAACCTATAACCTACCGTTCGAAGCGAAACATGCAACAAAAGATCAAGCGAGTACGATGCAAAAGTATTTCAATAACCCCGCTTTGATTCAAATAAAAAATGGTCGTAAATTTGTCGTCATGACGATAAATGATTCGAAGACAGTCACATCATTCCAAACAACAGTTGATGGGTCACTAACAGATGTGACCGTTTTATCAGAGGACACTGAGAACAACACCCGTACCGTTCAATTTGAAATCACAGATGAAACGGCCGAATTACTTGCACACGTTACGTATGCCGCAGTTATCGGTAACGGAAATATATACAATGGTAAGGCTGATTTCCGTTTGTTATTTGATACTACCGCCGCCAAATCAGCAGACGCGACGGATTATCCAACAGTCACAAAAACGGCCCTAGCTGACGGCACCTATACGTTACCGTTCGATGCACGCCATGCCACTAAAGAGCAAGCGAGTAGCATGCAAAAATACTTTAATAATCCTGTCTATCTTCAAATTAAAAGACGGCAAAAAATACGTCGCAATGACAATTAACGACTCAAAAACCGTCACTGCCTTTCAAACAACAGTCGGTGATGGGTTAACAGACGTAACAGTCCTATCAGAGGACACAGATAATAACACCCGTACCGTTCAATTTGAAATCACAGATGAAACAGCCACATTATTAGCACACGTTAACTATGCTGCAGATATGGGCAATGGTAGTATTTATAATGGAACAGCTGATTTTAAATTACTCTTTGATACGAACTATGCAGTGAAAGTTGCTGATAGCAGTTATCCACAAGCCGCGAAGCCAGCCTTGGAGGACGGTACGTATCGTCTAAACTTTGAAGCAAAACATGCAACCGAAGATAAAAGCGAGTAGCATGCAAAAATATTTCAATAACCCTGTCTACCTTCAAATTAAAGAGGGTAAAAAATATGTCGCAATGACAATCAATGACTCAAAAACCGTCACATCCTTTCAAACAACAGTCGGTGATGCGTTAACGGACGTGACCGTCTTATCAGAGGATACAGAGAAAAACACTCGCACCGTCCGATTTGAAATCACGGATGAAACAGCCGAGTTACTAGCACATGTTACGTATGCCGCAGATATGGGGAATGGTAATATCTATAACGGGAAGGCCGACTTCTATTTGTTATTTGAGACAGAAACAGCGACGAAGGTTGCCGATAGTGAATTCCCGGTAGCTCCAAAAGTTGCTTTAGCTGATGGTACCTATACGTTACCATTTGAAGCAAAACACGCAACCGAAGATAAAGCGAGTACGATGCAAAAATACTTTAATAATCCTGTCTACCTTCAAATTAAAGATGGAAAAAAATATGTGGCCATGACGATTAATGACTCGAAGACAGTTACTGCTTTTCAAACAACAGTCGGTGATGCGCTAACAGACGTGACCGTTCTTGCTACGGATGATGCAGCAAATACGCGCACAGTTAAGTTCCCGCTAACAGATGAAACTGCAGAATTACTTGCTCATGTTGGTTATCAAATCGAGATGAAAACGCGTAGTCTATATGTTGGGGCTGCCGATTTCCGCTTATTATTTGATACAACAAAAGCAATTAAAGTAGCTGATAGTCTGTTTCCTCAAGCTGGAACGATTGTTGACCCGGGCATACCAACAGAACCAACAGAACCAACAGAACCAACAGAACCAACAGAACCAACAGAACCAACAGAACCAACAGAACCAACAGATCCTTTACAATTAGTTAACAATCATCAATACACCATTAATTTCAAAGTGATGAAAGCAACCAGTGATGAACTCTCAATGATGGATGAATACACTGAAAAACCAGCAACAATCAAAGTTGAAGAGGGACAAGCCTATGCCTATTTAACACTCAAAAATAGCCATTGGATTACATCGTTTGCAACTGAGCAAGCGGGTAAATTTGTCGAGGCAAAAGTTGTGTCGAGTAATTTAGCGAACGACACCCGTGTCGTTAAGTATCCAATTGCAAATGCAACCGCTAAAACAAAAGCACAAACACATGTTGTAATTGATGATTTACCAGCAGTGTTTGGTGAAGATGGGTATGATGGGTTTTATGATGTTACCATTCAGCTAGAGAGTAACACGTTAACAGATGTTACGTTAACAGCCCCAACGGAACCAATTGATCCAACAAAACCGATTGAGCCAGTATTACCATCACCATCAGGACCAACATCACCTTTACCATCGGATAACGAGGATGAGGAAACAACACCAACTACCTACGTTGATCCATTTAATCTACAAAACAATCTTAAGTACACGATTGATTTTAAAGTATTACAAGCAAATTCAAACGAATTGTCTAAAATGGATGATTACACAGAAAAACCAGCCACAATAAAGGTTGAGAACAACCAACCATACTTGTATTTGACATTAACAAATAGTCACTGGATTAAAACGTTTGAAACAAATCAAAATGGTCAATATGTTGCGGCAGAAGTGGTTTCAATTAATAAAGAAGCTGACACTCGTATCGTTAAATACCCAGTAGTTAATGGTGCAGCTAAAACACCTGCACGTACACATGTACTTATTGATGATATTACCGGCTTTAGTTACGATCATACGTACGATGTAATTGTGGCATTAGATGCGGATTCGATTGTTGATATGACAGGTAAAGTCATTACGACGACGCCTGCAAAAACAGCTACAAACTCTGTAACTATGACTAGTCTTGTTGCCCCTGCTGTAGCAGACGAAGCAAGCACATTAAACACAAGTACAACGGTGCCTAATAATAATGCAGGTGATCACTTATTGAAACCGGCCTTTAACGGCGTTACAAATCAAAATGCAACCACAACAACCGAAAAAAATGCCAAAACAGCAGATACAACAAGCCTGATTATCTATGGTATGATTATCTTGCTAATTGGTGGCTATTTTATGCGACGTATACGTTTAGCAAAACGTATAAAAGAATAAAGTAACAAAGCCTTAGCAATTAATATCTGCTAAGGCTTTATTAAATAAGAGGTGACTTATGAAAAAAATAAAACAACTAGGTATTGTTCTATTAATGTTAGTGTTAGTAAGTGGGTGCGCAAAAGAAGAAACGAGTACAGCCAAAATGGTATCAGACAGTAAACGTGTGGTGTCAACAACTGTTGCAGCAACAGAAATCATGGCCAAACTAAATTATGAGCTCGTCGGAATTCCGACATCTGACAAAAAGTTGCCGTCGCGTTATCAAGAGGTGACTAAAACAGGCTCACCGATGAGTCCGGATTTAGAAATTATCCGTTCATTGAAACCCGATTTGGTACTGGGAACTAAAACCTTAGCCGGCGATCTGAGTGATGGCTTTAAACAAGCCGGTGTAACAGTTGATTTCCTTGATTTCAGAACAGTGGCAGCAATGCAAGCTGAAATCAAAAAACTCGGCCAAACACTAGATCGTGAGCGAGAAGCAACAGCCTTAAATAAAACATTAACGGATAAAACAGCTGCCGTTGCAAAGGCCGTTGCGGATAAAAAGAAACCTAAGGTTTTGATTTTAATGGGTATTCCTGGCAGCTATTTAGTTGCAACAGAACATTCGTACATCGGCGACCTCGTCAAATTAGCTGGTGGCGAAAACGTCATTCAAGATCAAAAACAAGAGTATTTAGCGTCGAATACTGAATTTTTACAACAGAGTAATCCCGATATCATTTTACGCGCTTCGCACGGCATGCCAAAAGAAGTGATTGAGATGTTTGATGAGGAATTCAAAACGAATGATATTTGGCAACACTTTAATGCCGTTAAAACTAAGCGAGTGTATGACCTTGACGAAACGTTATTTGGAATGACAGGTGCCCTTAATATGCCTGAAGCACTCGATCAAACGGTGGCCTACTTATATGAAAAATAGAACGATTTTGATGTATACACTATTGACAATCGCGATACTAGCGGTGCTCATTTGGGCGTTAATGACAGGAAGTATAAAGGTATCGCTCGCTGAATTAGTGACCGATTTTTTTAAGGCAAGCAATGAAAAGGTTGCGATTGTAAAAGACCTCCGCCTCCCCCGAATTATTTTGGCATTGGTTGCGGGCGCAGCCCTATCGGTATGTGGCTTATTGTTACAAGCAATTATGCGTAACCCGTTAGCAGACGCGGGCGTGATTGGTATTTCAGCTGGTGCGCACTTGATGCAAGTCTGTGTCGTTGTGTTGGTACCACAGCTGTTTTATTGGACAACAATGGTGAGTTTTGTGGGTGGCGCCTTAGCTTGTTTCCTCGTCTTTCTTTTTAGTGCACGTGCGAAATTAAATCCGCTGTCTTTAATTATTATTGGTGTTGCAATCAATGCTGTGTTCACAGGCTTAGGCGATTTTGTCCAAGGACTCAATCCGCAACTGACTTCGCAAGCCACCGTCAGTTTTGGTATGAAAAAGTGGTCAGATGTCGAATCCCTCGTATTATATGGTGGACTAGGATTAATCGCAGCCCTGTTTTTAACACGTTCATGCAATTTACTGGCGTTAAAAGATGAGGTGTTGATTGGGTTAGGCGTCTCATTGAAACGAAAACGATTGCTGATTGCAACGGTTGCTGTTTTATTAGCGGCGAGCGCGACTGCCATTGTTGGTGTGATTGCCTTTATCGGACTACTTGTACCGCATATTGCCCGCTCTTTATTGAAAACAAACGACCATCGAAAACTACTGCCATTTGTAATGATATTAGGAGCTTTCTTATTACTGGTCGCAGATACGTTAGGACGTAGTCTTGTGCCTAATGTTGAAATTGCGGCCGGAATTATGATGATGGTCATTGGCGGTCCCTTTTTAATCGCCTTAATGTGGCGCCAACAAATCATTCGTTAGAGGAGTGACGCGATGAAACGGAAAATAATCAATGGTGTATTGATTGTTGTATTAGTGTTTGCAAGCTATCAATTTATTAGTATTTACCTTGAAAATAAACATAATTTAAAAGTATTGGATGAGGTACAGTCAGTCTATCAAGAAGCCAATCAACCGAGTGAGCTAGGGAATACGAGTGCCTTTGCTGAGTTGCATAAAATTAATCCGGATATAACCGCATGGCTGACAATTGCGGGTACTGCGATTAATTATCCCGTCTTACAAGCAGCTGATAACGACACGTACTTAAAAACCAATTATCAAGGTGAACAGGCGAGAGCTGGGAGCATTTTTAAAGATTATCGCAACACAGAGGTGACACCGAAACATACCATTCTTTATGGGCATAATATGAAAGATGGTTCGATGTTTGCCGATTTACAAAAATATACCGATGCGGCTTTTTTTAAACAGCATCCAACCTTTGACTATGATACTCCTGAGGCAAGCTATCGCGTTGAAGTGTTTACAGTTTATGAAACGACCACCGATTTTTATTACATCGATACTGACTTTACAAAACCAGCAGCCTTTGCTCAATATTTACAAGACGTAAAAAAAACGCTCGCTCTACGAGACAAACGTGAAAGTAACTGATGAGGATCATATCATTACTTTATCAACGTGTGACACCGGCTTTGATTACGAAAAAGGCCGTTATGTCGTCCAAGGAAAACTTCAGAAAAAGGAATAAAAAAGACAGCGACCAAATAGTCGCTGTCTTTTTTGAGGTTTATATCAATCTATTGTAAATTTTCAGGGTTTAAGGCTTCTAACTCAGGAAGAACGAATAAACCATCGTTACGAATAAGGACATCATCAAAGTAGATTTGACCACCACCGTAATCAGCACGTTGAATATTTACCATATCCCAGTGAATGCCCGATTGGTTACCGTTGTATGCTTCATCGTAACATTGACCTGGTGTAAAGTGGAAACTGCCGCGGATTTTTTCATCGAATAAAATATCTTGCATTGGCTCAGCAATGTAAGGGTTAACGCCAATTGCAAATTCACCGATGTAACGGGCGCCTTCATCTGTATCTAAGATAGCATTTAATTTAGCGGGTTCGTTTGAACAAGTTGCGTCAATAATTTTACCATCCTTAAATGTGAGTGAGACGTTTTCAAAGGTCGTTCCGTTATAAGGTGATGGCGTATTGTGAGTGAGCACACCGTTGACAGAGTCGCGTACAGGAGCCGTATAAACCTCACCGTCAGGAATATTGTTTTGACCCGAACAGCGAATCGAAGGAATAGCTTTAATCGAGAAGCTAAGGTCAGTACCAGGGCCGACGATCCGCACACGATCCGTTTTATCCATCAACTGTTGTAATGGTTTCATCGCTTCATCCATCTTGCTGTAATCCAAGTTACAGACGTTAAAGTAGAAGTCCTCAAACGATTCTAAGCTACTGCCAGCTAACTGTGCCATCGCTTGGTTTGGATAACGTAATACTACCCATTTCGTTTCTTTTACACGTACGTTGCTGTGCATACTTCCAACCGTTTGACTGTGAATTGTGTTTTTCTCTGCTGGTACGTCTGCTTTTGCATTGATGTTATCGAATGCACGTAAGCCGATGTAGGCATCCATTTCTTTCATGACCTTTGTTTCAAAGTCGGCCTGTAATTTAAATTGTGGTAATGACGCACCGAGCAAGAGCTCGCGTTCAATTTGATTATCTTTTAAGGATACAAATGGTTGTCCACCTACGGCATACGCTTCTTTTACTAACGCTTTTACAAACTCGCGTTGGATGCCGAAATTTTCAATTAATACTTTTTCGCCTGCTTGTAAATTAATTGAATAATTAATCAAATTATGAGCCAATGTGTCTAGTCGTGAGTCTCTCATGTTATAATTCCCCCTTAGATTATGATGCACTCTCATTTTAACGCAATCAGCGCGATTACTCAATCCTAGATGGCAATCAAGCAAAATTAAGCTTGAAAAGAACAAGTTTAGCGGTTTTCGGTTAAATAAGTAGGAATTTTTTTGTTTTATTGTTAAAATAAATGTATGAACGTACTGCTATTTTGTTGAATGAGGTTAAAACTTCATATTAATAGTAATAGTAGCATTTGTTTCATCTTGAAAATAAGCATAAAAGGAAGGTGTACACATGATTGCGATTTTATATTGGGCTGCAATGGTTGCAGCAGTAGCATTATTGATTGGCGCCATCTTTTTAGCGAAAACCTTAAACGCGATGGCAAAAACAATGGATGCAGTAACCAAAACAATGGGAACGTTAGATACACAAGTAACAGGGATTACAACTGAAACGGAACTCATTTTAAACAAGGTAAACACTTTGGTTGAAGATGTTAATGGTAAGGTGGCTAAAATTGATCCTGTTTTTGATGCGCTCGGTGATATTGGTGTGTCAGTCCAAGATTTAAACTCATCTGTCAGAAACATGTCATCAACTGTTTCCAATAGCGTTAAAATGACGGAAGAAAAAGTTAGTAACACGGTTTCATACAGTAATGCCTTTGTAATGGTACGAGAATTGTTGAAAAAACGAAAAGAACATAAAAAAAGCACAACAAAACGAAAACTAACGAGGAGGATTTCAAAATGACAGAAAAAAAAAGGTCTTTCAACGCAGGATTTTGTATTAGGTAGTTTAATTGGTGTCGCAGTTGGTGCCGTCGCAGCTCTCTTGTTAGCGCCAAAATCCGGTCGTGAATTACGTTCTGATATTAATGATCAAGTTGGTACCATTAAAGAAAAAGCAGTCGATTATAAAGAGGTAGCTTTAGAAAAAGGTGCAGAATTCACAGATTATGCCAAAGTTCAAACGGGTGTAATTAAAGACCAGACAGCCCGTTTAACAGATACAGTTAAAACGAAGGCAGTTGAAGTAACCGATGCTGCTAAAAAATACGGTGTTAAAATCAAGTCATCAGCAGTCGATACGGCAGCTGAAAAAACAGAAGATATCGCAGTCTTATCACATGAAGTAAAAACAGCGTTGGCTGACAAAGCAACTGAGGCAACAACAAAAGTAACCGATGTGGCTGAAGTAACCGCTACAGAAGCAAAAAAAGTAAACAAAACAGCAAAAAAAGCAGTCGAAAAGATTGCGGATGAAGCTACAAAATAGTTAACGAGTTACATAAGGACTGTACGACAGGTGAATCTAAGGTTAATGACACGAACTGTCATTAACCTTTTTTATTTAGAAAGAAACAATAGTGAGAATTTTTACACAATTCAACTGCGATCTATGATAAAATAGAAGAAATTCACTACATAACGTTGTCAGAGGTTGTGTATTATGGTATTATAAAAACACATACACGCTTTAACGCTTAAAAGTGTAAAACATATTTGAGATGAGAGGGATTAAATTATGAGCAACCAAACATTAGAAGAACTACGTGCCAAAATTGATATCGTAAACAAAGAAATTTTAGATGCCGTCAATAAACGTCAATCGTATATTGCTGAAATTGGCAACGTCAAAAGTAAACAAGGTGTTCATCGCTACGATCCTATTCGTGAACGAGATATGTTAAATAAATTAATAGCAGTTAACGAGGGCCCGTTAACGAACCAAGAACTAGAGCATACCTTCAAAGAAATTTTTAAAGTTGGCTTAGAAAAACAAGAGCAGAGCAAACAAAAAGAATTATTGGTTTCACGTAAGCGCCAACCAGAAAATACAATTGTCCAAATTAACGATGTTGAGATCGGTAATGGCAAACCTGCCTTTGTCTTTGGCCCATGTGCGGTAGAATCATTAGAACAGACGGCAGCAGTAGCCACTAAAATCAAAAGTAAAGGGTTGCAATTAATGCGTGGTGGCGCCTTTAAACCTCGTACATCACCCTATGATTTCCAAGGCTTAGGTGTTGAAGGACTTGAAATTTTAGACACTGTCCGTAAGCAATCCGGCTTAGGTGTCATCAGTGAAATTGTTTCACCAGTAGATGTTGAAATCGCCTGTGAAAACATCGATGTGATTCAAATCGGTGCCCGTAATATGCAAAACTTTGAATTGTTAAAAGCCGTTGGTAAAACGAATAAGCCAGTTTTATTAAAACGTGGTTTAGCGGCAACAATTGATGAATTTATTCATGCAGCAGAATACATACTTGCACAAGGTAATCCAAATGTTATCTTATGTGAACGTGGTATTCGTACGTATGAAAAAGCGACACGTAATACGCTTGATTTATCAGCAGTACCGATTTTAAAACAAGAGACACATTTACCAGTAATGGTTGATGTAACACATTCTACCGGACGGAAAGACATTATGTTACCGTGTGCGAAAGCAGCTTTAGCTGTTGGTGCAGATGGTGTGATGGCAGAAGTTCATCCAGATCCAGCTGTCGCTTTATCCGACTCAGCCCAACAAATGAACTTCGAAGAATTCGATGCTTTCTGGTCTGAATTAGAATCCTTTTCGCAAAAATAATTAGTTCTGTAACAAACGGATATATTTGAGGGAACTGTCTAGTTTACACTAGATAGTTTTTTTTGTTTTCATTAATTTTCAAAGAATAAATCATAGGTTATGAAAAAGTTTGCAAAACATAGCATTTAGTAGTATTATAAATGTATATTGGTTACGTTTACATTTCAAGGTTTAAGTGAATATAAACTACATGGATGAAAAAATATAAAAACAACTGAAGGAGAATTTACATGACAATTACAATTTATGATGTGGCCCGCGAAGCAAGTGTCTCAATGGCAACGGTTTCCCGTGTCGTTAATGGCAATCCCAATGTTAAACCAGTAACAAGAAAGAAAGTGCTTGATGTTATCGAACGTTTAGGCTACCGCCCAAATGCGGTTGCACGAGGGTTAGCAAGTAAAAAAAACAACGACTGTCGGTGTCATCATTCCAGATATTTCAAACGTGTTTTTTGCGGAACTTGCCCGTGGAATTGAAGATATTGCAACGATGTATAAATATAATATTATTTTGAGTAATTCAGATAATAATGCTGAAAAAGAATTAGTTGTGTTAAACACATTACTCGGTAAGCAAGTCGATGGTATTGTTTACATGGGTAATAAAATTTCGGATAAGGTGCAAGAAGAATTAACGCGTTCACACACACCAATCGTATTAGCGGGGGTATTGGACACAACGGATACGATTCCAAGTGTTAATATTGATTATAAGCAATCAACTTACGCCGTTGTATCTGAGTTGTTGGCTAAAGGGCATCAACACATTGCCTTTTTAAGTGATGGTCATGAAAACACGAATACGCGTGCTAAATACGATGGCTATGTGATGGCATTGACTGAGGCAAAACTAACAGTCAACCCTGATCTTGTTGTGGAATTGAGCGGCAACAATTACAACCAAGGTACATTAGGATGGGCACAATTGGCGGATAAACAAACGAAAGTTGAGGCGATTTTTGCTTCAGATGATGAAATTGCTATCGGTGCTTTAAACGCGGCACAAGACGCGGGTGTGAGTGTACCGAACGAGTTAGAAGTTATTACTTCGAACAATACGAAAATCACGTTAATGGCACGGCCACAATTGACAACAGTCGTACAACCATTGTATGATATCGGTGCAGTTGCAATGCGACTTTTAACGAAATTACTCAATAAAGAAGAGCTCACATCACCGCATGTGACATTACCTTATACGATTCAAAAACGAGGCACAACCAAATAGCACCAACGCGGGCGATTGGGTCAAACTGACTCAGTCGCCTTCTGTGAGTTAGCCGTTGGATGAAGGAGAGAATGTATCATGTATCAAGCACTACCAGTGCATAAAAACGAAGAAATTGATTTAATCGTTGAAAGCTTATCACACGAAGGTGTCGGCGTTTGTAAAGTTAACGGCTATCCGATTTTTGTGAAAAGTGCCTTGCCCGGAGAAACAATTAAAGTGAAAATCACTAAAACGTTGAAGAACTATGGTTTTGGACGTTTACAAGCAATCATTACACCGTCTCCAGAGCGTGTTACGCCACCGTGCGCCGTTTATGCGCAATGTGGCGGTTGTCAATTACAGCATCTCTCATATAAAGGACAGCAGGAATTCAAACAACAACATGTTATTGATGTTTTTCAACGATTAGGACATTTTGCAGATGTCACTGTTTTACCAACGAAAGGGATGGACAATCCTTGGGCTTACCGCAATAAGTCACAGCTCCCTTATGGCGAAGTCAACGGTATGAATCGTCTTGGCTTTTATCGTGAACGTAGTCATGACCTAATTGCCACTGAGACATGTTTGATTCAAAACACGCATAACGATGCAGCGATGCAAGCTATTAATACAATCTTAGCGAAGCATGAGGTGTTTCCTTACAATGAGCGTACAAACAAAGGTACCTTACGTCATGTGATGTTACGTTATGGTCGCAGTACGAATGAATTGATGGTCGTTTTAATTACACGGACACCCGATATGCCACGTCGTCGTTTAATTGTTGAAGAAATTGTGGCTGCTGTCCCTGAGATTGTCAGTGTCTATCAAAATGTGAATAAACTGAAGACAAATGTCATCTTCGGAGACCAAACAATCCATCTCTATGGACAAGATACTATCGAGGATACGATTCACGATGTTAAATTTAAAATATCACCACGGTCATTTTATCAAATCAATCCGGAGCAAACAGAAGTGTTGTATGCCGAAGCACTTAAAAGTGCAGGCTTAACAGGTTCTGAGAATGTCATCGATGCATACTGTGGTATCGGTTCAATTTCATTATGCCTCGCGAAAGGTGCCAAACATGTCTACGGTGTTGAAATTGTGCCAGAAGCAATTGAAGATGCGAAAGAAAATGCCTTGTTGAACGGCTTAACGAATACAACCTTCGAAGCAGGTCCTGCCGAAGTTGTCATTCCGAACTGGTATAAACAAGGTGTTACAGCCGACGTTATTTGTGTCGATCCGCCCCGTAAAGGCTGCGATGAGAAATTATTAAATACACTTCTAAAGATGAAACCAAAACGAATTGTGTATGTTTCATGTAATCCAGCCACCTTAGCACGTGATGCACGCGTGCTCGTTGATGGTGGTTATACCCTCAATGAGGTGCAACCAGTGGATATGTTTCCGCAAACTGCTCATGTAGAGGCGGTTTGTTCGTTCAGTTTATAGTGAAAAAAGACAAAAAAAGTCGTACCGACCACAGTGTAAGTGGTTAGTACGACTTTTTTTATTCGAATTCAATCGAGATGATGGCTTCATCAAGCGAATCTAACATCTCGTATTTAGCGATGAAATCTTCCCATGAAGATACGCTCGTGTCTTTACGGACTTCGAGTTTTAGTTTTTCAAACACGTTTCCAACAAAGTCGAGCCACATTTTATTTGTGGCTCGCATCATTTTTTCTTCCGTCCATCTTTTCTTGTTCGGACGACGTTTGTTTTTGGCCTCTTGGTAGGCAAAGGCATTCTCGATGAAAATCGTATGTGCCGATAAATTCGCTTCCAAGTATTCGGTCAGTTCTAACTTTGTCATATAGCTGTACTCCTTTATCATTGATTAGTTGTAAATAACAGTTCGCTCATTAAATACCTCACTATCTATTATAGCACTGCGAGCTCAGACTGCCACCATTCTATCTATATTAACGAAAATTAGAATTTTTTTTGCCAAAAGACTTGCCTTTTTTGAGAGAAAGTACTATATTGTATTAGGGACAACAAAAGACCCTAAAGGACAATGAAAAGCGCTATAGTGAGGTGGAGAACAAATGAAGTTTTCTAAGAGTATGAAGCAAGCGATTTGTATCATGGTGTTACTTGCGACGCAAACGGCCGATAAGTCGCTGAAATCACAAGATATTAGTGAGCGATTGCAAATGTCACAGGCTTATTTGAAGAAGATTATGCGTAAATTAGTTGTGGCAGATTTAATTAAATCGGTTTCAGGCAATAACGGTGGTTATATGATTGCCAAATCAATTGATGAAATGACCTTGTATGACATTTATTATGCGGTATGCGGCCCAGTGCAAACATTCAGTGATGAAGATGATATGCTGTTACAAGCATTTAGTGGTGGCATGTATGCCGAAGATGGCTTGCAAGCACTGGAAAAAGTGTTTTTACAAATGGATGCGGGCATAGAACGGTTTTTAAAAGGTATTATTGCTGGACCGTTTTTAACTAATATATTAGGTGTCACAGACATACCACAAGTCGATTGGACCAACAGGGACCAAAATATAAGTAGTAAGTAAATGGGGGAATAGGTGTATGTGGAAACAACAATGGAAAACTTTAGCAAGTAATCGTACCTTATTAATTTCGGTGATTGTGTTACTTTTTATCCCGATAATGTATGCAGGCACTTTTTTAGGATCGATTTGGGATCCGTATGGCAAGACTGAAAATTTCAAAGTCGCGGTCATCAATCACGATCAAGCGGTTGAAATGGACGGCGAAAAATTAAATGTCGGAGAACAATTGGTTGATAACCTGAAAGAAAATGACACCTTTGATTGGCAATTCGTTAAAAATGAGACCAAAGCGAATGAACAACTTAAAACAGGTGACTACTACATGGTTATCACTATTCCAACAGATTTCTCGAAAAATGCAGCGACACTATTAGATGATGAACCGCAAAAAATGCAGTTAAATTATGCTACGAACCCGGGTAAAATTATGACAGGGGACTTAATCGCCACTCAAGGGGCGACAACAATTAATCAAACGATTTCACAAACAGTAACGGAACAGTACAGTCAAGCCTTATTTGCACAAATCACTAAAATGGGTGATGGCTTTGGTGAGGCAGCTGACGCCTCTAGTAAATTGACCAAAGGGACTAACACAGTCAAAACCGGTAATGAAACAATTGCCGAAAACCTCAAAAAAAATGTCAGATAGTACCTTAACGTTTCAATCAGGTAGCGAACAATTGGTTGTGGGGGTAGAAGCCTTACAAACAGGTGTAAACCAATTGAATACAGGTGCAACAGCATTAACAACAGGTGTATCAACCTATACAAATGGCGTCGGTCAACTGGCTGAAGGTTCGACACAGCTGGCAAGTGGCGCGAATCAGCTCACAAGTAATTCAGCCAATTAACAACGGGAGCCAACAGCCTAGCAAACGGATTAGGTCAATTGCAAGCGGGTAGTTCAACACTACAAACAGGTGTGAGCGCTGTTGCTGATGGGAATCAGCAATTAAGCACTGGTTTAAATGAGTTAGCAACAAAAGCACCAGCCTTAACAGCGGGCATCGATCAACTCGTAGACGGTCAAACGAGTTTAACTGCCGGTTTAACGACGCTGAGTGATAAAGGTGGAGACTTAGTAAGTGGTGTGAAACAATTACAAGCCGGTATCAGTCAATTAAGTGATGGTTTGGCTGGTGATTTACCGGCGATTGATACGGCAGCGATTGAGTCAGAGTTAACCACTGTTGGTACAAGCATGCAAACAATTGCTAGCAGCGTACAAGCGCCAGCTGACTCAGCTGAAGTGAAAGCGGTGCAGCAGACAGCCGCCTTCAAAGCATTAACACCCGCACAACAAACCGAATTGATGACGGCTTTACAAGGAGCAGTCGGATCCAAAGCACAACAACAAGGCGCAGCATTAGCAAGTGCTAAAGAAAGTCTTACAAATGTGGCGACAGCTTTACAGGCGATTGGTGATGCTGGTTTAACTGAAAAAGTGACTGCTCTGAAGACTGGCGTAGCTCAACTTCAAACCGGGATTGACCAACTTGCACCAGGATCAGAACAATTAATCGCGGGCCTTAATGAGGCTCAAACAGGTAGTGAAGCGTTAGTCACAGGAGCGAAAAAAGTACAAGCAAGCGCTCCAACATTAACAGATGCAATTAATACAGCAGCAGCTGCAAGTGCGAAATTAGCAAATGGATCCTCTCAAGCTAATGAAGGTGTTTCACAACTTGCAACGGGACTCAACAGTGCTTCAACCGGTTCAGAAACGCTTAATAGTGGCCTAACAACTTATACAAATGGGGTGGCAACCTTAGGTGAGGGTGTTACTACTTTACATAATGGTGCAGCTGAACTTGCTGCTAATTCAGGTCAACTCCAAGCGGGTGCGTCTCAACTAGCAGACGGCACACAACAATTGGCAGCTAAAACACCTGCTTTAGCTAGTGGTGTCGGACAATTAAATGATGGTGCAAGCCAACTGCATGACGGTTCAACTAAATTAGCAGAAGGCTCTAATAAATTAACAGATGGTTTAACTCAGGTAGCAAGCGGTACTGTTAAATTAGGTGACACTTTAGGTGAAGCCTCAAATAAAGTAGCAGATACGAACTTGAAAACAGCCAATGCAAAAATGGTGGCAAAACCAACTGATTTAAACAAAACAGAATTAAGTAAAGTACCTAACTATGGTCATGGTTTAGCACCTTATGTAATGGCCTTAGCCTTATTTGTAGGCTCATTAACCTTTAATGTTATTTTCCCGATTGAGGTACCTGTCTCTTATCCGAAATCAGCACTGTCATGGTGGTTTAGTAAATTCAGCGTGATGATTGCGCATGCGATTGTCCAAGCGCTCTTATTAGATGTTATTATGGTGTTAGGGCTCGGTTTAGAGGTGGAACATATGGGACAATTTGTGCTTGTATCACTCTTTACATCACTTGCCTACATGTCGATTGTATCGTTCTTAGCGATTACCTTTGGTAACCCAGGTCGTTTCATGGCAATGATTTTACTTGTCTTACAATTAGGTGCAAGTGCCGGAACCTTCCCATTACAATTAACGAATGGTTTCTTCCAAGTCTTGCATACAGCTTTGCCAATGACATATGCAGTCAATGGTTACCGTCAGGCGTTAACAGACGGTTTATCAAACGGTGTAGTGGGTCAAACACTCGTTGTTATGACACTCTTTATCCTTGCATTCAATGCCCTTTTAATCGGAGTCTTACATTTGAAACGAACAAAAAATTACCGTTTAGAAGGAACTATCGAAGCTTAATTGCATGAAAATAACTATTCAGTCTTATCATCTCGTAAACAAACGCACTGTAATAAAATGCGAAAGAAAATGAAGTCTGTTTGGATTTTGTCTACAATGTGAAACAAGTCGTCTAAAGGCGACTTGTTTTTTTTGGACTCATTTGACTAACGTGACAACAATGTAAGTAGTGTTGAGGTAGTAATTTATAACCAAAACAGTTAGAATGGAGATATTATGTCATGTTAGGGGTTTTATACTATGAAAGTACTGTTTAAACGCATATTACAGTTTTTAAAAACAAATAGTCGGACTGTTAAATTTGTTTTCATTGGTTTGATTGTGGCTGTTTTAACTTTTGTGTTAGTGTCTGAAGGGCGCAACATCAATTATCCGCTGTTGAAAGCACATATGGTCGAACAAACGCCGCAAACAATCGGTTTAGTGTTATTGGTCGGTGTTATCGCCTTGCTCCCGATGTTATTGTATGATTTTGTACTTGTTACATTATTACCGCGTAAATATTCAAAAATGCAAATTGTACAAGCTGGGTTTATTGCCAATACCTTTGCCAATATTGGTGGTATGGGTGGGGTAGTTGGCGCTTCAATACGAATGTTGTACTACGGTAATGAAGAGGTTAAAAAGAAAGATTTACTGTATGCCTTATCTAAAATTGGCTTATTCTTATTATCTGGCCTATCAGTCTTAGCTGTTGTCATCTTATTGTTTTTCATGGTTCCTAGTTATACACAACATGTTCATAAGTACTGGCCATGGCTAGTGGCGTGCTCGCTTTATTTACCTGTTCTGTGGTTTTTGACGAACAGTAAAAAGTACACGTTCTTTACAGATTTGACGCCGAAGAAGAAAGGTGTACTCGTGTTTGCTTCAACGATGGAATGGCTCGCCTCAGGCTGTGCGTTTGTCGTGATTGGCTGGTTGTTAAATGAACCGGTGAATGTCATTAAACTATTCCCGGTCTTTATTATCGCATCGATAGTCGGAATTGTTTCATTGATTCCCGGTGCTTTAGGATCGTTTGACTTAGTGATGTTGCTTGGAATGAGTGCACTCGGAATTAATAGTGAACTTGCGATTGCATGGGTGTTGTTTTACCGGATTGCGTATTATTTTGTTCCATTTTTCTTATCAGTCTTTATTTTAATGAGTCATGGCGTGCGCAAGTTGAATTTGTTTTTAGAAGGCATTCCGGCGCTAGCAATCCGAAAAGTCGCTCATATTACACTGGTTTGTTTCGTTTATTTAGCAGGTATATTGCTCATTTTAACTGCTGCCGCGCCAAATGTCGGAAACCATTTTAAACTGGTCCATGACGCAAAAAGTTTTGGTTTTATCTTTTTATCTCAGCTGACGGCTGTTACATATGGCTTTATCTTAATTGGTCTCGGACGAGGGATTGAGCGTAAAACAAAAAAAAATGTACCTAGTGACCGTAATAGTCCTTGCCTGTGCGATTTTAAATACTATCTTACGAGGTGTTTCGCTTAAACAAACGCTTATTTTAGGAGTAGTATTACTTTGTTTAGTATTAGCACGCAAGGAGTTTTATCGTGTTAAATTTGTCTATACGTGGAGTCGAGCGTTAATTGATACCTTTATTTTTAGTGTCGCCATTTTTGTTTATCTCTGGATTGGTATTTATAATCGTCCATCACTCCGAAAACCTCACGTTGTCCCCGACTGGATGGTTGTTAAATCGCAAGAAATTTGGTTTTTAGGTATCATGGGAATTTTAATTGCTGGTCTTATCTTGGCGTTGCTTTATGTGTATACGACTTATACAACCGAAACATTAGGTTCACCCTATAATAAAACGAAAATCGAGAAGCACTTTGCAACCTATGGTGGGAATGATATTTCGCATTTGGTTCATTTAAGAGATAAACATATCTTTTGGTCAAGTGACGATAAACTGATGTTTATCTACCGTACATATGCCGATAAGATGGTCATTATGGGGAATCCGATTGGCGATCTCAGCTACACGCAGACGGCAGTAGAAGAACTAATGGTTCGGGCCAATCAGTTTGGCTACCGTCCAGTCTTTTATGAGATTGATGAGGCAATGATTGCGATGTTGCATGAACATGGATTTGACTTCATGAAAATTGGCGAACAAGGCTATGTCGATGTGGAAAACTTCACCTTAACAGGTAAAAAGAAAAAAAGGCTTGCGGGCTGCTATCAATAAAGTTGAACGTGAGGAATTTGTCTTTGAAATGATCCAGCCGCCATTTACGGCGGAATTGATGGCGGAGTTAAAAGCGGTATCTGATAATTGGTTAGGTAACCGCAAAGAAAAAGGCTTTTCGCTTGGTTTCTTTGATGCAAGTTATATCGAAGCGGCGCCGGTTGCAGTCGTTAAAAATGAAAATGGGCGTATTGTCGCTTTCGCGACGATGATGCCTTCACATACAACCACATTATCTTCGATTGATTTGATGCGCCATTCAGAAGAGGCACCATCAGGTATTATGGATTTCTTGTTCGTCAATTTATACCAATGGTCGCAAGCGAATGGTTATCAAGAATTCAACCTCGGGATGTCACCGCTCTCAAACGTCGGTGCAAGTCGCTATGCGTTTGTCAGTGAACGAATTGCCGGGTTTATTTATCGCTTCAGTCAAGACTTCTACGGATTTCAAGGGTTGCGTAATTATAAAAATAAATTTGTTTATGACTGGCGCCCACGTTATATTGCCTTTCGTAAAAGTAGTTCAATTGCCTTTACGATGATTCAACTAATGTTATTAATAAGCAAACGACGCTTGTTAGCGCCACAAGATATTCAGTATGATGATGTAACAGTGAGCGAGGACTCTTCTGAAGTAAGCGATCGTTCTTAAATCCTAGCTTATAACTTTATTTATCCCTCGAGGGTATGCTATTATTTAAGGGTAAGTAAAAGTAGGAAAGAGAGCGATTGAATGACAATTATACAGAGTATCATTAGTTTCATAATCCATATCGATACACATTTAGTAGAGATTATCCAAATGTTCGGTGGCTGGTCGTATGGTATTTTGTTCGCCATCGTCTTCGTTGAAACCGGCTTAGTTATTTTCCCCTTTTTACCGGGAGATTCGTTGCTTTTTGCTAGTGGCGCATTAGCTGCAATGGGCTCGTTTGATTTAAAATGGTTGTTGATCATCTTTTTAGCAGCTAGTATTATTGGTGATTCGGTCAACTACGAAATCGGTAAGTTAATCGGGACATCGATTCCGAAAAACAGCTGGTTAGGTAAGGTTATTAGTGAAGAACGAATTGCGGTAGCAACAGCCTTCTTTGATAAACACGGGGGCAAGACGATTGTCTTTGCACGTTTTATGCCATTTATTCGAACCTTTGCACCCTTTATTGCGGGTGCTTCACGGATGCGTTATCGTCAGTTTTTAATGTACAATGTCATTGGTGCCGTTTTGTGGGTATTCCTCTTTGTAATTATTGGTTTCTTTTTTGGCAATATCCCCTTTGTGAGTGAGAACTTCTCCGTAGTCATCTTGGCGATTATTTTTATCTCGATTTTACCAGCGGTAGTTGGTTGGCTCAAGACGAGCCTACAGGAGAAGAAAAAAGAACGAAAATAAAGTACATAAACAGTAAGAGAGGTATCCGTGTATTAGCGGATGCCTCTCTTTGTTTGAACTAACATTGTTAAGGCCTCTTTTAAAAAGGGATAGTTAAAAGTGAAGCCAGCGTCTGTCAATTTAGTGGGGATTACACATTGGCCCTCGGTGATTAAAACAGCTGAATCACCTAAAAGTGTGTGTAGCATGAAGCGTGGTAACGGAAAAAAGCACGGTCGGTGAAGTGTTGTTGCTAATTGTTTGGCAAAGTCAGCTTGTCGAACAGGATGAGGGGCACTCAGATGAACGACACCATCCAATTGTGGTTGTTTAATGATAAATAGTAAGGCTGCAACACAGTCTGCGAGATGAATCCAAGAATACCACTGTTCACCAGAGGCGATTTTGCCACTGAGGCCCAATTTAGTAATCAGTCGCAGTGGCGCAAAGGCTCCTCCTTTAGGGGCGAGAATTAAGGCGAAGCGGCAATAAACGACTCTCACACCTAGTTGAGCGACTGCAGCTGCACTAGCTTCCCACTGTTGAACCACTGTGCTTAAAAACGAATCGTCAGGTGAATAGCTCTGTGAGTCGTAATAGGGGGTATCATCCGCTGGATAAAAGCCGATAGCACTAGCGTTAATCCAGACATCAGGTTTGACTGTAAGCTGTTGGACAAACAAAACGAGAGCACGTGTGCTATCGAGACGACTCGCCGTTATTTCAGCTTTTGCTTGCGTCGTCCATCGTCGAGGCCCAATCGGGGCGCCTGCTAAATTATAAATCACGTCAAATTTCAACTGTAACTGCTCGACAGTATAGCTGATTACGTTAGCTGAGGGTGGACACCATGTGATAAAATGAAGATAGGTTGAGGATTTGTTAGTCGGTGATCTCGTTAAAATGTAAACATGATGTTGCTCGGCAATGAGTGCTGCCGTTAAGTGTGAACCGATTAAGCCGGTTCCACCGCTAATAAGTATATTCATCCCAAAACCTCCTCGGTTGATAACTCTAGTTTAGCTTATCAACGAGCAAAAGGAAGGAAGAGTGACTTGAAGAAAATCACAAAGATTGAAGTACAGAAGAAAAATGAGGAACGTTTTAATATATATATCAATGATGAATTCAGCTGTGGCGTTGATATGGCTGTTTTGACGAAGTTAGGATTGCGTAAAGGCATGGAAGTTGATGATGACTTGTTGGCAGAAATGACCGATGAAGAAACGCATCGGAAGGCGATTAACCGTGCCTTGGTCTACCTAGCGGTGAGGATGCGATCAGAAAAAGAAATCATTGCTGATTTACAAAAGAAAGAGTATGAAGAAGATGCGATTGATGCAGCCTTAGTATATTTACGCTCGAACAAGTTTGTCGATGATAATGCCTTTGCAAAAATGTTTTGTCGGACGATGGTTAATACAACCTTAAAAGGACCGCAGTTAATTATTAGAGAGCTGCGCCAAAAAGGGATTGCTGAAAATGACATTGAAGAAGCCCTCACTTATTTTACCGATGAACTACATGATGAGCATTTGTATAAGGTCTTGCATAAGGTGGCTCGGACACAACATAACGTATCGCAGGTTAAGTTGAAACAGAAATTACAAACAACTGTCATGGTTAAAGGGTATTATGGCAATAAAGACGTGTTAGAATCTGTCTTGCAAGAGTTTGTTTCTGATGAAGAAGAAGCGGATGCCCTGAAACTACAGTATGAGAAATTCGAACGGAAGTTTAGCAAGTATAAAGGTTACGAACAAAAGAGTAAGATTATTAAAGGATTAATGCAAAAAGGTTTTAAATATGAAGCGATTCAAAACATGTTAGCAGATTTAGACGAAGAGTATTGAAATAAGGAAGTAGTATGTTAACCAAAAAGAAAGCACTCATTTTTTGAGTGCGTCAGACTGAAGATAAACGCTGTTCTAGGTCGTCAATGCCTCGCCTTCTCGGAGTCGAGTACCATCTGTACACTCACCTCAAAGGCTCGTGTTTCCTAGAACAAAAGAATTTAAAGCCGTTCTAAACGGCAAGTGATTGGAGAAAATAACGTCTCGACTATTTCCCGTCGATGCGTTATTTTTGAATCACC
>NZ_AODH01000057.1 GCF_000525915.1 Brochothrix campestris FSL F6-1037
GATGCTGACGCTGATGCTGACGCTGATGCTGATGCTGACGCTGACGCTGACGCTGATGCTGACGCTGATGCTGATGCTGACGCCGATGCGGATGCTGACGCTGATGCTGATGCTGACGCCGATGCGGATGCTGACAGTAATACACCTTCACTTGGCCTCACAGATGATTTTGGAAAGGCTTCATCTACGCCAACAGAGGGAAGTCAGTTTAATACCGATGCTGGTTTGGAAACTGGTACAACGTTTACAACACCAACAAGTGCTAACACAAGTAATACTAACGTGTTACCAACAACAGGTGAAGGTACTTCAACTACTCCAGTTGCTGGTTTGATGGCATTATTTGCAGGCTTTACAGCATTATTGTTCAACCGTCGTAAATCAGGTAAAAAACAATAAGTTTTTCTACCGACAACTCAGTCAAGTCATCTTGTAGCCAAAGTCACTTGTACTAACGTTTAAAGTAAAAGTAGTTTAATTCGACTTTGTCTACAATCTGGAGCCTATATTGATATAATCAATATAGGCTCTTTTAAATTGTATAAAACAGGGGGATTCGATATGCAAACGATGTCAAACTTACAAAAATTCAACGCAGCAATGAATCGTTTTCGAGCAAAAACACGGCTATCTTCTATCAGGGATATGGAAATGCCACAGGTGCAAACAGAACAAAAAGCAATTGTCTATCTTTCAATCGGTCAATTGAATCAACGTGCAAAAGTGTTTCATCAAATATCTGATAAATCATATGAGCATGCCTTAGAAAAAGTGAGTTCTAAAGCGCTAAAGTGGATAAACAAGTACCAACCGAACCTTGCCTTTCTAAAAGTCGATTTGGTGCATCAAATCGAAGAGACAACAGTGCCTACTTTGCAAAAAAAATATTCAAGCCTTCAAAAAAAATTATTTTCGTAGAGGCCTTTCATTTGATGCCGATTTTTCGCTGTCTTTTTTAGAACAAGAAGTGGTCGGTAATGCCTTTGTACGAGAAGCAACGAACGGTATTATCGGAATCGATGAAGTGAATATTCGTCATTATTTAAAGACAAATCGCTATAAAATTTTTAATTTTAATTTAAGTGCCTACAACAATAAGTCAATCTATTTATTCGATACAATTGGGTATTTTTTTGATTTCACGGAGCAACGTCAATGGAAAACATTGCAACAAGGTGAATTGACGAATGGTGTTCGTCAAACCTCTAATCTAAAAAAAGAAATTGAGCAAATTGTAAAAAAAAGCGACGCATTTTTTAGCGAAGGAAATTCAACCGTCAGGACAGTTTAATTACGGTTATTTTTCAGCATTTGCGAAACCAATTGGTACATATAATATTCTGCGTCATGCTAGTTCTGTCTATGCCATGTTAGAAGGTTACGAAGTCTTGAAAACGAAAGACATCTTGATTAAAGCACAGCAAAGTTTAACGTACCTTATGACTGCAATTGTGTTTAAGGATGTTAACACCGCTTATGTAGTTGATAAAGAAAATAATAATGAAATCAAATTAGGATCAAATGCAACTGCAATTTTAGCGATGACAAAATATGCTGAGGTTTCAGGCGATAAAAGCTATAATGATACCGCTGAAAAGTTAGCAAATGGCATTATTGCGATGCGCAATGATGAAACGGGTCATTATAATCATGTGTTGCATTACCCAGACTTTACAATCAAAGATAAATTCAGAATCATTTATTATGAAGGAGAGGCAGTTTTCGCTCTATTACGACTCTATCAACTAGATGGTAATAAAAAATGGCTAGATGAGGTTGTATCATATTTTGAAATATTCATTGCCGAGGAGTATTGGAAAGAACACGATCACTGGTTGAGCTATGCAGTGAATGAGTTAACCGACTACCTTTCAGAAGATAAATATTATCAATTTGGTCTGAAAAACTGTGCAGATAAGCTATCGTTTATTTATCACCGTGAAACGACATTTGCAACTTTCTTGGAGTTAACAATGGCAGCCTATAAAATGATTGATAAGATCAAACAAGCAGATAAGGCGTACTTGTTAAATGATTTTGACGAAGAATTATTACGCAAAACAATTGATAAACGGGCAGAATTTCAACGTGTTGGCTTTATGTATCCCGAAGTAGCGATGTACTTTAAACAACCCGCTTTAGTTTTGAACGGTTTCTTTATTCGTCACCAATCATTACGGGTACGAATCGATGATGTTGAACATAACTTATCGGGTTATATTCAGTATCTAACGTATCGATTAGGAGAGAGTATGACATAATAAAAAATCGGCAGCCTTATAAACAGCCAAGGCTGCCGATTTATTTATGATAAAAGGTGATGGTGCTACCTTCCTTGAAACTAAATAAAGAAAATTAAGTGTTGCATGGACTTGTTAGAATGTTTAAAGATAAACCTCTCGATGGAAGTAGCCTTAATAATTTGCTTTTTTGAGTTCAACACCGTATTTTTGCTATACTTAATGTAATAAAGTGAAAGTAGGTTGAATAATGACAGAAACAAAAAAAAATAACAAGACAACCGCTGGCACAAGTCGTCGCTAGTAATTTGACGAATTTAATCCAAGCACAGCAATATATCTCAGGTGATAAATTACCGAATGAGTTTGAATTGGCAGCCGAATTAAATGTCGGTCGTGGCACGATTCGTGAAGCGATTAAATTATTAGCAGCGCGGAATATTGTTGAAATCCGACGTGGTACAGGGACGTTTGTCTCCGAAACACCGGGATTGTCAGATGATCCGCTCGGTTTAAGTTTCATTGCCGATAAACAGAAATTGAGTCGCGATTTAATGCAGATGCGTAGTATTATTGAACCTGAAATCGTGCGCTTAGCGGCTGAACATGCTACAACAGCAGAAGTCGAACAGATGGAACGGTTATGTGAAGAAATTGCGGTCTTAATTCATCAAGATGAAAATCATGAAGAAAAAGACATTGAACTGCATGTAACGATTGCACGAGCCAGTCAAAATTTAGTTGTCCCATCACTGATTCCGATTATTCAAACGGCAATTTCACTTTTTATCGATTTGACCGATCGGCATTTAAAGGAAGAAACCATTAAAACACATGCGGCTATCGTAGCAGCCATTAAGGCACACGATGGCGCCGAGGCGAAACGACAAATGAGCTTACATTTACAATATAATAAGACCGCCCTGAAGATTGAATAATAAAGCGCTTTTAGACGTTGTCTACAATCTGAAAAAATGAGTTGCACTAATTAGTGCAACTCATTTTTTTGATATTGTTCAAGATTGAAACAATAAGAAGGAAGGTTTTAAGGGCTATTTACGCTTTAAAAGCGAAGATTCTGAAAAATGTGTCAGAATTCGTAACTTTTTATCGCAAAAGCATTGACATCTAGATGTGTAAGCGTTATCATTCAAATATACAAAGACGTATGACGTCCTACAACTAGAACGGTGTAGAACGATTGAATAGAGGGGTGTTAACATGACAGCATTAGATTTAGTTATCGGAATGGACATTGGAACAACGAGTACAAAGGGTGTCTTATACGATACAGACGGAACAGTAATAGCAACAGCAGATACATTATATCCACTCATTCAAGATCAACCAGATAAAGCAGAGCAAGATCCTGATGAAATTTTAGCAGCAGTTGTAAGCGTTATCTCACGCATCGTTAAAGATGCTGGTCCACATAAAGCGCGTATTGCAGGTGTATCATTCTCAAGTGCAATGCACAGCCTGATTGTATTAGATGAAACAGAGCAGTTAGTGACACAGTCGATTACCTGGGCAGATAACCGTTCGCATCGTTGGGCGCAACATTTAAAAGACAACCTCAATGGGTTAGAAATATATAAACGCACTGGCACACCGATTCATCCGATGTCACCGTTAAGTAAATTGTTATGGCTGAAAAATGATGAGCCAGCAGTTTACAAACAAGCTCGTTATTTTATCGGTATTAAAGAATACATTTTCTTACGTTTATTCAACCGTCGCGTGGTTGATATGTCGATCGCTTCGGCAACTGGTCTATACAATATCCACACCTTAGACTGGGATGAAGAAGTGCTCTCATTATTAGCAATTGATGCATCGTATTTATCAGAAGTGGTTGAGACGAATGCAGCGATTAGTGGCTTGGATGCGCGTTATGCTGCAGCAATGGGCTTAGCTGAAGATATCCCGTTCTTTATCGGTGCTAGCGACGGTGTCTTATCAAACTTAGGCGTTAACGCGATTGATGGTGAAACGTTAGCCTTAACAATTGGAACAAGTGGCGCTGTCCGAATGGTCGTAAACGAACCACGGGTGGATCCAAAGGGACGCACGTTCTGTTATGCGCTTACGAAAGACCGTTGGGTTATCGGTGGTGCGGTTAATAATGGTGGTATCGTCTTCCGGTGGGTGCGCGACCAACTTTATCCGTCAGAAACGTTAACAGGTGGCGAACGCTATGATATGTTAACTGAAAAAGCGAGTCAAATCGCGGCGGGGTCAAACGGCCTTATCTTCCATCCCTTCTTAGGTGGTGAACGTGCACCGTTATGGGATGCAAATGCGAAGGGCTCGTTTATCGGCTTAACACAAGCGCATACGCGTGATCATATGATTCGAGCGGCACTTGAGGGGATTGTCTTCAACTTATACAGCGTCTTGCTCGTATTAGAAGAAATTGCACCGTTGCCAAAACGGATTCATGCGACGGGTGGATTTGCTCGCTCGAGTTTATGGCGCCAGTTACTCGCTGATATTTTTGAACAAGAAGTTGTGATTCCTGAAAGTTTTGAAAGCTCATGTTTAGGAGCAGCCGTACTCGCGATGGAAGAATTAGGTTTAGTCGCTTCATTAGAAGCCGTGGCACCAATGGTTGGTGTTACACACGCTCATATTCCGAACGAGGCTCATTTTGCGGCTTATCGTGAACTGTTTCCAATCTTTGTACGTACGACACGTTTATTACAAACAGAATTCGCAGCATTAGCTGATTTTCAACGACACACACATTATAGTTTGGGGGCGGAGTAAATGGAATTAGTCATTGTCGGAATTGGGATTATTGTTTTACTATTACTCATTATTCAATTTAAATTGAACACGTTTGTCTCGTTAGTCATTGTTGCAATTGGTGTCGGGATTGCCTTAGGTATTCCGATGAATGAAATTATCGGGGTCGTTGAAGCGGGGATTGGGAGTCAATTGGGTCACTTAGCACTCGTGTTTGGTTTCGGTGCAGTGCTCGGTAAACTTGTAGCTGATTCAGGTGGTGCTTACCGCATCTCCGTTACATTAATTAATAAGTTCGGACGTAAAAAAATCCAGATTGCAGTACTCATTGCTTCATTCATTATCGGTATTGCACTCTTCTTTGAAGTTGGTTTAGTATTATTAATTCCAATTATCTTCACAATTGCGAGTGAATTAGGTATTTCAATCTTATACCTTGGTATTCCAATGGCAGCGGCCTTATCGGTGACACATGGTTTCTTACCACCGCATCCAGCCCCAACAGCGATTGCTTTAATTTACAAAGCAAACATCGGCATGGTGTTGCTATACGGGATGATTATTGCAATTCCAACGGCTTTAATCGCAGGTCCTTTATATACTAAATTCGCCAAAAAAATTGTGCCAGATGCCTTTGCCCGTACAGGTAACATTACGGCCTTAGGTGAACAAAAGAAATTTGAATTAGACGAAACACCAGGTTTTGGAATTAGTACATTAACAGCGTTATTCCCTGTTATTTTAATGGCGATTGCGACTGTTTACCAATTGCTAAAAGACTCACTCAACTTTAGCAGCCATGTAAAAGTTGATGAAGCGATTGCCTTTGTGGGAACACCCGGAATGGCGATGTTACTATCATTGCTCTTTGCGATATATAGCATGGGAATAGCGCGTAAGATTCCAATGAAAGAACTGATGAACTCAATGTCGAAAGCGATTCAACAAATCGCGATGATGTTACTGATTATCGGTGGTGGTGGTGCCTTTAAACAAGTCCTTGTTGATGGTGGCGTCGGCGACTACGTTGCAAAAATGTTTACTGATTCAAGTTTATCACCGATTATTTTAGCGTGGTTGATTGCAGCGGTCTTACGTATTTGTTTAGGATCAGCAACGGTAGCAGCCTTAACAGCAGCCGGTTTAGTGGTGCCATTAATGGCAGCAACAGGAACAAACCCAGCGTTGATGGTAATTGCAACTGGTGCGGGGAGCTTAATTGCTTCACACGTTAACGATGCTGGTTTCTGGATGTTTAAAGAATATTTCAACCTCTCAATTAAAGAGACATTCGCGACATGGACAGCACTGGAAACAGTCATTGCAGTTGTCGGTTTAGGCGGGGCGTTAGCACTGAACTTAATCGTTTAATACTAAAAGTGAAAGCAACCCGTTATAACTGTAGAAATTGGAACTGTAGAAACAAGCAACTTGGAAGACAAACGCGACAGTAGCCGTTGCGTTTGTCTTTTTTTGTTCAAATGCCACGCGGCAAACGAATAAAGAAACAGGCAATTCTTTGCAACTAACAATAACTCACGCTATCATAAGGTGAAGGCATTTTTAAGTAGGAGTGACAACATTATGGTGAAAATTGGCTTAAGTGGTTGGTCTGACCATCCGCTGTTGTATCAAGGCACTAAAAAACAACAACTTGAAGACTATGCTTCTTATTTTTCAGTTGTTGAACTCGATAGTTCATTTTATGCCATTCCCCGTCAAACGACAGTGGCACAATGGGTCAAGCGGACGTTGCCGGGGTTTGAATTTATCGTTAAAGCTAATCGAGTGATGACCCTACATAGCGTAAATGGTGTGGAAATGGTTGATAACAAAGAGCAACAACAGCTATTTGCTCAATTCATTGATAGCTTCAGTCCATTAATTGAAGCAGGTAAATTAGCGTTTGTTTTGTTGCAGTTTCCACCTTATTTTAGTTGTAATCCGGCCAATATTGCCTATTTAAAACAGATTCGAGCGTGGTTACCCGTTGATGCGGCCGTCGAATTTAGACATCGCAGTTGGTATGATGAACGTTTTCAAACCGATTTATGGCATTTTTTAACCGAGCAGAACTATATTCATACGATGGTTGACCAACCACAGGTCGGTGAAAGGACAGTGCCGTTTGTCAAGCAGACGACAGCAGCCAAAAAATTCATGCGCCTCCACGGTCGTAATCAGGCGGGGTGGATTCAGGCGAAGCAAACGGATGGGGATGGTTGGCGTGATGTCCGTACGCTTTATTGTTACAATGAAGTTGAGTTAGCGGAATTAGCCGTCCAATTAGGAACGCCTTCAGCAGCAACCTATGTCATCTTTAATAATAATGCTGGTGGCGATGCTGCAGCGAATGGCATAGCGTTACAAAGCCGTTTTAAAAGCAGTGAACAGCTGTTAGAAACGAGACAGTTAGGACTATTTGATTGAATACATTAGAACTAGAGGAGAGCTGACAAAATGAAGATGAAGATGAATTTGCACAATCCGTTTATTAAACTTGAAGGTGCGGTTAACGTGAGGGATTTAGGTAATTATGTGACCACTGAAAATCGCGTAACGAAATCGAATCGCCTGATCCGTGGAGCAGCCTTAAACGATATTACAGCGGCAGATAAAGCCAAAATATATGATGAATTAAATATTCGTCAAGTGATTGATTTTAGAACATTAGCCGAAATTGCAGAACTACCCAATCAACGAATTGAAGGCGTAGTGGATACGAACATCGCGGTCATGTCCGATTTAGGACATGGTGCGAGCCTTGCTGATATAATCGCTGAAGTTTCGAAGGCACCAACTTCAAATGCCTTTTTGATGGAAATTAACCGTCGCTTAGTGATAGAAGAAACAGCACAAGCGGGTTACCGTCAATTTATGCAAGGCTTATTAGCAACACCTGATTCAGCGACTTATTGGCATTGTGCGGCAGGTAAAGATCGGACTGGGTTTGGCGCAGCGTTAATTTTAAAAACGTTGGCAGTCGATAACAAGACGATTTTACGTGATTATTTATTGAGTAACCCTGGTCGTGCGGAAGAAAACAAACGGAAGTTAGCTGAAATAAGCGCGAGTATGCCACTAGAACCAGCAGTTTATCAAGCGATTAAACGAGGACTAGAAGTAAATGGTCATTATATTTTAAATGCGCTCCAAACAATTGATGATAACTATGGTTCAACGACAGACTATTTACATGAAGTGATTGGTTTCTCAGAGAACGACATTAACGATTTTAAGCAAATATACCTCAAATAAAAAAAACGCCGAAGGGCGTTTTTTTATTTAAGGTATATTCTCCGCTTTTATTTTTCCAGCTGTTTCAGCCAGAACTGAGGAAATTTCACTCCCTCACTTGCCGACGGTAAATAATCGGCAAATCGGTAGTTCCAATTTCGACAGTTCTAACGAGCTGACTCCGCTTTTATTTTTGAGCGTTGACGTTTAAGCGTGCTATAGCATAAGCGCTGATTAAAGCCTAACGCAAAGGTGAAAATGAGGCAGCCAGCAATGAGGCGAGCCAATGTTATCCAGTGAGCAGTAGTAATGAGGGCTGTAATGAGCCAATCACTTAGATAAAAACCGATGACACTAATGCAAATAAAAATAGTTAATTGGATTAAGAATCTTAAAAAGATTGATGAATGTTGTGGCGTCATAATAAGCGCCTCCTTACGAGATTAGTTGGTGGAGAGGGTGCGACTATGTATTCATTAAGTCGTTGTAGTTAGATAATGTATTAGTTTGGTTCGATGCGTGATAGCGATGGTCATTAAAACAACGCATCAATCCGCGATTAGGAACATTGCTAATTATAGGCTTAAATTAAAATAAAACAATATTCTTTTTGAGAACAATGAGAGCTTTCTCATCTCATTTTAATCTTAATAAAGCAACTGTAACGAAAAGCCTAGCAGATTGCCTCGTGTCGGACTACTTTTTTGCTATAATGTAAGAGTATTGAAATTTAACGGAGAAGAGGCGACGGTTATGGAATTGAAACTCTATCATACGAATGACATTCATAGTCATTTGGAAAACTGGCCTAAAATCCATCGGTTTCTAACGGCTAAAAAAAAAGGAAGCAAGCCCAGCGCTGTTTTTTGATATTGGTGATTTTATTGATCGTGTGCACCCACTAACAGATGCGACAGCAGGCCAGGCAAACGTGAGGTTACTTAATACCATCCCGTATGATGCCGTCACAATTGGCAATAATGAAGGCACCACCTTGACGAAAGGAGCGTTGCAAAAATTATATGCAACTTTCAGTGGCGACGTTATTTGCGCCAATCTGACCGATGACTTAGGAACCTTTCAACCATTTGTTATTTATGAACGTGGTACTGAAAAAGTTGCAGTGATCGCCTTAACGGTTATTTTTGCCCAATTTTATGAGCTGTTACAGTGGGAAACAACCGATCCCTTCGTGGCATTAGAGGCTGTTCTACCACAGTTACCGTCGGATGTGAGTGCGATTGTTCTCATGTCGCATCTTGGTTTGCCGGTTGATGAACAACTGGCTGAACAGTTTCCGCAACTGACTGTGATTTTAGGATCACACACCCATCATCTCTTACAAGCGGGTAAGCTTATTAATGGAGTATTGTTGGGAGCCTGTGGTCGCTACGGTGAATACATTGGCGAGGTGACGCTTAATATCGTTGGCCGAACGGTTATTCACAAAGAAGCGCAGGTTCATCTAGTCGCGACGTTAGCGGCAAGCCCAGCTGATCATTTGCAAACGGAAGCTTTTTTCAACGAAGGAAAACAGTTGCTCAATCAAACGGTCGCCATTTTAGATGCGCCATTGTCATATAGCTGGTATGAAGAGAGCCCACTCTCGCAATATGTGAATGAAATTGTCTGTGAGGCAACTGGTGCAGATAGTTTCTTAGTGAATGCGGGCATCTATTTAACCGCACTACCACAAGGACGTGTAACGCGTTTTGACATGCACCAATGTTTACCACATCCATTGAATCCGTTTATGTTACATTTAACAGGGAATCAACTGCTGTTCTTGGCCCGCCAAATTCGTGAAAAAGCAACCGACTTACGTGATCATCCACTGAAAGGATATGGTTTTCGTGGCCAAATATTTGGACAAGTGTTGTTGCCACGTATTAGTTATGACACAAATGATTTCGTTTTGTGGGATAATAAACCACTCAAACGTGATAAAATATATAAGATAGTCACAACGGATACCTTCATTTTTTCACCGTTATTTCGTGTGATAAGAGAGCTGTCGTTTTCGTTAGAAAGTGACTTGTTTATTCGTAATTTAGTCGAACAGAAATTAACCAATGAAACGAGGGACTACGATGTTAATGATTAATGGTCAACCTTACGAAGTCGTGCGCGACTATCGTGAAGGCTTTCAAGAAGAAATGTTTTTAGAACGATACAGTGAAGTATTAAAAAAATATGATTACATTGTTGGTGATTGGGGTTACGAAAAACTACGTCTTAAAGGTTTTTTTGAGGATAACAATAAAAAGGCGAACTTTGATGCCCGAATTAGTACATTGAACGATTACTTATATGAGTATTGTAACTTTGGCTGTGCTCACTTTGTGTTGAAGAAATTACCGATGTCGATGGCACCGGCAGAGCCAACAATTCCAGCAGAAGTAACCGAACCAGTGACAGAAACAGTAATACCAACGTCAAGCGTTAATCAAGAAGGCGAGGCGGTAACAAATGAAACAATATAAAGCTTACTTATTTGATTTAGATGGTACCATCTATCATGGACAACAACCGATTCCAGCAGCGGTTGCGTTTATCCAACGATTGGCTTCTTTGAAAATCCCTTATCTTTTTGTTACCAACAATTCAACCCGTTCGCCAGAACAGGTCGCACAACGCTTACAAGCGATGAACGTGCCCGCGTTGGCAACTGATATTGTGACATCATCACAAGCAACGGTGCATTACTTGCAAACACACAACATTGGCAAGCAAGTCTATGCGATTGGGCAATCAGGCTTGACCGATGAGCTCGCCGCCGCTGGCTATGAACAAACGTTGGCACAACCTGATGCGGTTGTGATTGGACTAGATCCGGCCGTGACTTATCAAGAACTTGCGCATGCAACGCAGGCGATTGCCGCAGGAGCCGTCTTTATTTCGACTAATCCCGATAAAGCAGTACCACTCGAAGGTGGTTTAATGCCGGGAAATGGAGCATTAACAGCCTTTGTGGCAACGGCAACAGCGCAGGAACCGATTTTTATCGGCAAACCGTATCCGACCTTAATGGCCTTGGCATTAGACCGTTTACAGCTCTCAAAAGAAGAGGTTGTAATGGTCGGTGATAATTACTTAACCGATATTTTGGTCGGTATTAATTATGGCATTGATACGCTCTTAACATTAACAGGTTATACACAACGTGAGGATTTAGCAGCGGTAGCAGCGCAACCAACGTATATTGTGGAGTCACTAGCCGATTGGGCGGGTGTCGATGAGACAGTCAATTAAGCGTCAACCAAAGTCGTATTTATTGCTGTTTGCCATATTTATTTTGGCGATGAATTTACGGGCACCGATTACCTTATTAGGACCATTAACGAATGAAATTAAGCTTGATTTAAACATGTCTGCCACGGTAGCAGGTTTAATTACGACCTTACCCGTATTAGCCTTCGCAGCTATTTCACCATTTATTTCGCGAATTGGCAACCGGTT
Organism: Brochothrix campestris FSL F6-1037; assembly: GCF_000525915.1. Lineage (GTDB taxonomy): Bacteria > Bacillota > Bacilli > Lactobacillales > Listeriaceae > Brochothrix > Brochothrix campestris. The sequence goes on from NZ_AODH01000057.1 coordinate 11,685, forward strand.
CGGGATGAAAAATGTGCTATTTTCAGCCGTGCTTTTTTTTATTCTTAGCGAGCGTGGCGCGCTTACTTGGAGGAACGACGCTCTTTTTAGTGGGGACCTTTTTTGTTGGGTTGGCCATTGCGTTTGCCAACGTCTTGCTACCCGCGTTAATTAAGATGGATTTTCCGTTACGCATCGGTTATATGACCGGTCTTTATACGCTGTTTATGAACATGACGGCAGCGATAGCGAGTGGTACAAGTGTCCCACTATCAAGTGGTTTAGGCATTGGTTGGCGTGCGACTACTGGCATTTGGGCAGTCATTGCCTTCGTCGCCATCATTCTCTGGATGCCGCAACTGCGCAAACAACCTCGAGAAAGTGTCGCTTCGAGTTTACACACACAGCCGACAGTCACCAAAGTGAACATGTGGTGCAACCCGATTGCTTGGGCCGTGACGATTTTCTTTGGAATTCAATCGTTGTCGTTTTATAGTATGGTGGCTTGGTTACCGACGATGCTCAGCAATACCGGTATGTCACCAACAACAGCAGGATGGGTCTTGTTCACCGTCCAAATGGCGCAGTTGCCAGCCTCGTTTGGTGTGGCGCTGTTATCGGATCGTTTGAAAAACCAACGCAGTCTCGTGCTCGTTGGTGGGGCAACCTTTTTCATCGGTTTTGGTGGGCTGCTTTACACGTTAGCTACGGCTGATTTCCGCTTTATTTGGCTCGCTGCCATCGCTCTTGGCATCGCTGGTGGTTTAACCTTTGGCCTATCAATGATGTTTTATAACTTGAAAACAGAGACCGTACGTGAAGCGTCTGATCTATCAGGCATGTCTCAGGCTGTCGGTTATTTATTCGCCGCGATGGGTCCAACCTTCTTTGGCCTGCTTCATGATGTAACAGGCTCATGGCTCACGACCGTTTACGTCTTAATTGCGACTATTTTTGTGATTGTCGCCTTTGGTTTATTTGCCTCACAAAATAAAAAAGTGAGCTTTTATGCGAATAGAAGGAGGTAAGTGATGAAAAAAATCACCTTTGAAAATGCGAAGAAGCAACCACTCATCGGTTGTTTCTATGCGGGTCAGCGTCAGACGGCAGTGATTCTCGTTCATGGTTTTTTATCAAACAAACGCTCAAGTGGTCGGTTCGATAAAATTGCACAGCGTTTTAATACCATTGGTTACCCGGTACTAAGTTTTGATTTTGGTGGCTGTGGGGAATCAGTCGATATGCCGATTTCATTGCAGTCGTTAATTAGCGATTTAGAAGTAGCTAAAGCCGTGTTACGGTCCCAGGGCTATCAAAAACTTGTGTTATACGCTCATAGCTTAGGTGGACTTGTCTCATTACATTGCCTCGATGAGGACGTTGAAACAGTCATTTTAACGGGGCCAGTGACAGGTCCCGTTCCATTTGCTGCCATCTCGCAATTACAACCTGAGCAAACCGAATGCTTGGCTCAAAAAGGGTATTATTATGAGCGCCTAGCAAATGATGACTGGCGCGATCAAATGTGCGTCAGTGCTGCGATGATTAATGATTTTGAAACGGTTGACCAACAACAATTATGGCAGGCGGTCACCGTCCCAGTCTTGATTATTCATGGCACTGAGGCAGAAGAAGCAGTGCTTAAACAAAACAGTGAACGTTTAACACTGCCGTCGGGTTCAAAATTGGTGGTGTTTGAAGGGGCTGACCATGGTTTCTTTGAACAATTTGCTGCGATTGAAACACTCGTGAGTCAGTGGTTGCTTGAACATACGAACTAAAAAGAAAACAAACAGCTATTTTCACTGACAATAGCTGTTTGTTTTCTTTTTAGTTATTTAATATAGACAATACATCTTTTGAAAAATCAGTACTTGCTGCATGTTCAAGCCACCGCCAGTCTCCAGCTAAGTTAATTTCTAAAAAATACCAAGTATTTTGATAAAAAATTAAGTCGACTGTTCCAATCTTTAAGTCTATTGGTAATTTGTACTCGAGCATTTTAATACCTCTAATATCTTCAAAGTGCCAATCATCACTCTGTACATTACTATATTTGAGACTAGAAATTTTATCACCAAATACATTTATACGATATTCAACACTCTTATTTTTAGGGAGAAGCTCTTGATAGATAACAGGAGCTGCTTTGATGTTTTCTTGTTTTACGTCATCTAAGGTATTGAATGTTCTACCATAAAAATCCAATAATGCTCCATCGCTTCCATATATAGAATGATGTTTTAGTGCTTTTGCGAAAAAATTCGTTTTGAAATCACGAAAGAAGAGGTCTAAATCTTTTTTTGAATTTGTAATAATTGTATGTGGTATTGAGAACCCACTTTTTTTTTAGCTTCTTTAAGTTGTAACGGTTTTGAAATTTGCCTTCGAACAGGGGTGAGTGATTTGTGGGAAGACAATTCTAAGATAGAATAAAACAATTCAGTCCACTCATATAAAAGATATTTGTGAAGGGTATATTCCAGATTTTGAAAAAAAGAAAAAATTATCATTATTGAAATACCTAATCCAAATAAAATCAAATTCATATGATTTGTCAAATTAAGTTGGACAATTGTTCTTCATTTACGTAACTCAAAAACACTTCCAATGGTGTCCGGTAGTTTAATGATTTTCTTGGGATGTGATTTCTTTTTGAAGCAACAGCTGAAATGAAGTTTTGGTCAACTTGGTTAAAGTCCATCTTTTTTGGCAAGCCATTTCGACGCAAAATGCCATTAGAATTTTCGTTTAGACCGCGACGTTCGTTGTGTCCGTTTGGCTTACGTTTAC
>NZ_AODH01000058.1 GCF_000525915.1 Brochothrix campestris FSL F6-1037
CTAGTCTCTTCAATCCGGTTAAAACAAGATTGTTTTCGTTTGGAAATAGGCTTCTATCATTACAAGTACATTTGGTGTAGAGATGTTTATAGGTCATTTGTCTACACTCCTAATAATTCTTTGGTCGGAACTATTTTGAGTGTCGCACAAATGACTTTTTTATTTGTCTAGCTTAATTTTACTATCGGCGTTCCTATCAAACACAATAAATGGGAAATACGGATGAGTAATACCGATATCAAAAAAGACAATAGTTCTGTTCGTGTATTCAGAAATTATTCCATGCTATACTTGCCAATATCTAAACAACACTTAATGATAAGGAGCAACAATTATGCTATCACTACTTCATACCTTCATAGCTGTATATGAAAAGAAGAGTTTTTCACAAGCTGCAGCCCTACTTTATATTTCTCAGCCGACTGTTTCTACTCATATTCACCGCTTAGAAGAACTCACGGATACCCCACTGTTCGTTCGACACGACAAAAACGGTATCGTTCCGACCCCGTTCGGCGTCCTTTTTTATGAACGATCTCGTTATTTAGTTAATTATTGGAATTGCACTATGAATGAGTTGCAACAAACAAAAAACAAGCGGAAACGTATGAGCATTTTAATGTCTCATTCAATTGCTGAAGGTTATTTCAATGACTTTATTCCTCTTTTGATTTCTTGTTTTCCCGATATCGATTTTGATTTCCGTGTATATAACTCAGAAGATATTATCAACGAAGTAATACAGAATAGTAAAACGCTCGGATTGATTGAAAAGCCACTTACTCATAAAAAATTAACCGCGAATGCACTTCTGAACGATGAACTCGTACATGTCGGTGATGTCAATTCACCTTACTGGCTAATGCGCGAACCTCATTCAGGTCTGCATTTTTACCAAGAACTTTATTTTGACCAACATAAGCTCGACTTAAATAAGCTCTCAACGAACAATATCAGTTTTATTTACAAACTTTTACAAAACAACATTGGGCAAACATTGGTATCAAAAAAAGCTCTTGAAAATTTACCCGGAATTCCTTGGGAGCCGACCAATATTAGTCGCTCTTTAACGCTGGTCAGTAATCCTCTCGTTACTGAAGATGACACACTAAAGGCGCTCTCCCAATTTATTTGTAAAACCTTAAAAAATAACTTCCCCCCCACTGCATAATCAAAAAACCATCCAACACTCATACATGTTGGATGGTTTTTTGATTATAGACAACGTAGCATTAAATTCCCTTTCTCTTTGAAGATAGTTCATGTACATTCTTAGTATACTTGCACCTTTTCTCCTATTCAGCTTAACTGCTCTCAATCTTTTCCATCGCTATTTGTCGGCGTATTTCAGCCGCTTTAAATTCAGCCGCCAAAAAGGCTGCGATTTCCTCATTCAAACTATTTTCTACGTGCATTTTCTTTTGAATCATGATTAAATTACGCCAAAGATTCGTTGGTTGCCAATCTAATTGTGGCAAATACGCCAATGCTTTTTTCGAGACGATTGTTTGTCCAATATTACTTTTGAGCAACTTGAAAATAAAACTCAAATTATTTGTAACAATCTTATTCGCGCTAATTTCATTTTTATCAAGATATAGATCTTGATAATATCTAACACCTGAATTTTTTTCCCGCATTAGCCAATATGGGGAATTCGTTTGTCCGACATGAATCATTTCATCTTTTATAATAACTAACTCTTTCAAATCTAGACGATTGGTCGGTTTTTCAATTAAACCAATCACCTCGTTTGATTGTGTAACAGTGTGTATAATTTCTTCGGAATTTTTGATAAAAAAAAGAAAAATCTAACTGTGGAAAAGTAATAATTAATTTGGGAATAAATTCATTAAAATACAATTCTGCGATAGAATGTGATATTAAAATCTTAATTTGTTGACGTTCTCGTTTTTTTTTGCTGTAATTCTTCAATTGTTTCTTCCCATTCATTTATCATTAGTAACGCTTTTTCATAAAAAACGTCGCCAAATTCAGTCGGTTCTACACCTTTTTTCTCATTGCGAACAAAGAGCTTTGTTTGTGTTATTTCTTCTAACTTTTGGATATGAATCGAAACCGTAGGTTGTGATATGTATAATATTTTGGCAGCCTGAGAAAAATTACGCAATTCATAAACTACGACATACGTATGTAATAGTGATAACATAAAACGCCCCCTCTCATTCAATTATCAGTACTGCATATATCTTAATTAATCATCTCGAAATAGTATTTTCCTTTTAACAAACATTTCCGACAAATGACATTAGAGTACTAAAAAGTTAACTGTCATTATGCATTATCTGCTAACGAATACACATCGTTATATTAGTTAAACTGGTTAACGTCTGTCGTTTCTATTAGTTTTTCAATTAATTAAAAAACTGCAATAGAAAAACGATGTTTTTTGTAAAGCAGCTAACGGGTCTCGTTTAAATTACTATTTCTTTTCTATTCGATACCAGCTAATTATTCTCGCCAAACTTTATTCTGCTGTCAAAACATTTAATATAGAAAGAACTCGCATAACATTTCACTGTTTCTCTGAAAATAATTCTAAAAATCATCACTTTAAGATATTAAATTGCACTTTATCTGTGTCAAAAAAACAAGCCTTATACGTTCTTATGTACTAACACTTCCCTGTTTTATAGAAAAATAAACATCTGAACCAACTATTCCCACACGTTAAATTGAGTTCTTCCTTAAACTATAAAAAGCGATGCGAGGTAACCCTCGCATCGCTCTTAGATGATTCCCTCTTTCAACGTATCTTTTAATAGCGGTAGTAGACCATTTCCTCATTGCCACCAAACATCAGGATCACAATGCTAATGACAAAGCAGATTGCGGAGACAATTATAATGAGCCGTCCTTGTTTCTGGTTTGTTTTTGAGTAAATAAAGCCACAGATTGCACCCACAACACCAAATACAATCGGTAAGAAAAAGATTGAAATAATCGCTGCAGCCCAGCCGCACATTTGAAAGTACCGACTATTAGAGGACTGTGATAATTGTTTTGCTTTATCATTAATACCGGCTAAAGAATTGGTTGTTGATGCTGTTGCGACGATTTCTTTAACATTAATCACAAAATCATCACCGACTGGATACACATCTACTTCTGTACCAACTTCTGGTGTGAAATCCAAGCTTGTTTTTTTAACAGTCACGACACTATTGCCTGCGCGACTAATAAATACTTCTGTTTCTGTTACCTTAATAATTTTATTCTCTTATTTGTCAAATTAAGCTGGACAATTGTTCTTCATTTACGTCACTCAAAAACACTTCCAATGGTGTCCGGTAGTTTAATGATTTTCTTGGTATGTGATTTCTTTTTTGAAGCAACAGCTGAAATGAAGTTTTGGTCAACTTGGTTAAAGTCCATCTTTTTTGGCAAGCCATTTCGACGCAAAATGCCATTAGAATTTTTCGTTT
>NZ_AODH01000059.1 GCF_000525915.1 Brochothrix campestris FSL F6-1037
AATCGTTCCGAAATATTACGCTTAAATGCTTGCCTTCCGCGACGTTCGTTGTGTCCGTTTGGCTTACGTTTACCTTTCATTGGTAGCTTTGTGATATCGAAGTCGTTCGCTTTAAATAGGCGATAGAGCGTTCTAACAGAACATGAGATAGGTATCTCAGCACGACCAATAATCACATCAGGTGTCCAGCCTTCAGCTGTCATTTTCTGAATGTAGGTTTGTTGATCCGTACTTAAAATGATAGGTCGTCTGCCACAATATGTTTTATTTTCTTTGTATCTTTGATAATAATCACTAGCTGATAAACCTTTTTTAAGAAAATTGTAGACATTATCAATCGTTTGTCTTGAACGTCCTAGTATCTTCGATACGGTTAAAACAGATTGTTTCGTTTGAAAATAGGCTTCTATCATTACAAGCTCATTTGGTGTAAGATGTTTATAGGTCATTTGTCTTCACTCCTAATAATTCTTTGGTCGGAACTATTTTGAGTGTCGCACAAATGACTTTTTTTTTATCTAGCTTAATTTTACTATCGGTGTTTATAGTTAATTTAAATACAGAGAATAAACTATTATAACATTGTATTGCATTCGATTGTCAGACTTTGATATATGCAAACAAAAAAAACAGCAACTAGTGTTAGCAGATGATCTGCTGACTGATTGCTGTTTTCCCTTAAATTATAACTTTACTTATTATAATGATTTAGAGTTCTTCAAACAATGTTAGAGCAATACCTGGTGCCCAGTTTGAATCACCGTAATTAAGGTGTGTATTTAATGTTTTATACGATTTACCTAAATGTGTTACAATTTCACCTGCTAGGTATTCAGTCGGCGCAGTAAAACTACCTAACTCCCAAACTTTTCCTTCCGAAACGGCTGCATCAGCAGTTGTAACAGTAAAAGCATCGCTCGCATCTGAAACATTACCACCGACACTTGTTGCTTTGATTGTGTAGGTATATGTTGTGCTAGCATTAAGTGCTGTATCGTTATACATTGTTCCTGAAACAGTTGCGATGTTAACGCCATCACGGTAAATAGTATATGTATCAACACCGACACTATGTACTGACTTTGTCCACATAAGACTTACAGAGTTCGCTGTTGTTCCCATTGAGTGAACACTTGATGGAGCTGTTGGTTTTTCGTTATCAACGACGGGAACTTCTTTAGTCTTAACATCTAATGATGCGCTCATAGCTGATGTTTTACCATTAAATGAGACAGCTTCAATCGAATAGTTATATGTTGTATTTGCTGCTAGGTCTGTATCTATAAATGATGTAGATGACATCGTTTTAACTTTTTCACCATCACGGTAAACGTTATATGTTTCAATGTCTGTATTAGTTGGCGCTGTCCATGTCAATTCAACAGAAGATGTTGTAATCGCTTTGGCTGTCAATTGTGTAGGGGCGTCTGGTGTAACAGATTCTGATGGTTCTGATGGTTCAGTTGGCGTTGTACCTTCACCGTTAACGTTGACATCGATTACTTGGTAAAATGCATTGGGTGTGTCAGCAACATCCCAAACAGCTAAAATAACGTTGTAACCTGAGCGATCTTCTGGTACATCAACCTTATGTGTTGGGTTGTTCTCTGCTTGAGAACCATCATGTTGAATCGTACCAATTAATTCCATTTCATCACGGTTTAACGGTGCGTTAACGTCCCAACCTTGTTTGGTCATGTAGTAATGCCATTTTGTAGAAGGGTGTGTTGCCGTATACGTCCACGTAAACTCATTAATCCCTGTTTTGATATCTTGTTTCGTCCACTTTGTCGCGTTTTGAATATCTAATTTGTTACTACCAATGTTTCCACCATCTAAGACACCATTAGCTGATGCAATTGAGCCATCTAAAGGACCTAATGTCGGGTAACCTTTTGGCGCTTCTAGTCCTTGTGGTTGTGTAATAACATTACCAAAGGCAGCAATACCTGCATCCCAACTTAATGATTGTGCGTCAAGTTGTGCTTGATAAGCACGACTATGTGGGCTGGATACATAACCGTGAGCAGAAGCAGTGTTTGCCATCCCGATTAAACCAGCAGCAACAGCAGAAGTGACTAATAAACATGTTGTTACGTTTTTTTATTTTAACATTTAACATTTAAATTCCTTCTTTCTATTCCAATTTTATCAAGATAATTACTAGTTAATGATACCTGTGATTACAAAAAAAAACTTTCTTTGTTTGCCTATCTAAGTGTAAAAAATATAGTACATTACTAAAACTCTATAGTGTTGATGAGTGTCGGTTACTTTATGATTTGACTTACAAGCCAGACAGTTGTGTCAATTGTCGAATTAATAATAAAACAGCTAAATGTCTTAAACAAGGGACTAAACTATTACATATCACATTCAATAAAATAACGATTTAACAAATAAAAACAGCCGCACATAAAGTGCAGCTGAATAGATATCTACTTATTTTACTGCTTTTTGAATAACAACACGATTTGAGATAGAACCAGAACTTAATCTACAATCCAAAAAGCTTATTTATTTAATAGAAATTTTCCTCACCAACACTATTTGACATAGAGCCATTAAATTCAGTTCGCTCGAATTTAATAGACGGTTGTTTTTTTTCTTTACTAAAAGGATCAGCTATCGATAAAAAATTAGCGTTTCACACAGATACTCCACACACTAACTGTGCCTATTAGATTCTCCTTACTAATTTTCATGGCGCTTTCGTTTCAGGTAAACACCACAACCTAACACCATTAACAGCCCAAACAGTGAGTGTGTTATTCCATTATTATCACCCGTTCGAGGTAAAGTAGTCGTTTTGACTTCACTACTATTCATGGTGCTTTCCTCCCCTTTTGTTTTCCCCGCATTTGCAATACTTTCGGTACTCTCTGTACTTTCATTACTTTCGGTACTCTCTATGCTTTCAGTATTTTCAGTACTCTCTGTGCTTTCTGTACTTTCTGTGCTTTCTGTACTTTCTGTACTTTCAGTGCTTTCTGTACTTTCTGTACTTTCTGTGCTTTCTGTACTTTCTGTGCTTTCTGTACTTTCTGTGCTTTCTGTACTTTCTGTGCTTTCTGTACTTTCTGTACTTTCAGTGCTTTCTGTACTTTCTGTACTTTCAGTGCTTTCTGTACTTTCTGTGCTTTCTGTACTTTCTGTGCTTTCTGTACTACCAACAACAGAAACAACAATAGTTTCTTCTACACCATCGTAACGATAAATAATTTGATAATCACCTATAACATCAGTATTTACTTCCCCTACAACTTCTACTTCAGTAATGTCAACTAAATTACCTGATTTATCTTGTGCTGAGTTAAAGTTCGCTTCTTTTGACCATATTTCACCTTGATTAATAACTGAGTTGAACACGTCAATAGTCGTTTGATTTACTAAAACAGTCACTGTCGCACTTTCTTCAAAACCATTCAAGTGATACGTCACTGTATATGTTCCTGCTTTATCTGTGTTAACCGTTCCGCTGATTGTTCCACCCGCTGCTTTGAATTCTGCAAACGTTAATTCAGCTCCGGTTTTATCTGTTGCGTGTTTAAAGCTATCTTTTTCA
>NZ_AODH01000060.1 GCF_000525915.1 Brochothrix campestris FSL F6-1037
TAAAACACCTTTAATTAACTGAGTTAAACACCATGTTTTTGGAAAAGAAATAGTTTCATCTGTAATTCCAGAGGAATTCGCGATATTATTAAAAGTGATAGCTGACATTGTCGAATCCCGCTTATAAATTTGTTGTGATGACTTAATATTATAGGGATTTTGAAAATGTTGCTATTTTTTCGCGGAAAAATAGGCATCAGTGAAAATTCACCAACACCATAAATTATAGAACCAAAAAAGACAGTGTCGTTTGCACTGTCTCGGATTGTAGAAAATTATAATTAACTTTTTTTCCAACTTGTTTGCTTCAAACCGGTTAATTTCACTTTCATTCCGACATGACACACAGGTAACGATCATTTTACAAGACTTAACAAGCTAGAACAGTGTTTAGCTATAGCCTTGTGCCGTCTGTCCTTTTTATTTTGATTTAACTGACCTTCACTTGAGTCATATATCAGTTCCACTGATTGCTTCAGTTAAATTCACTGTATTTATAATTTCTAATATTTGTTGTTGTTTTGGCCCCGCTTCAATTGCTCCCAAAATTCGCTGATAATGCTGACAAGCTAAAATGACTTTTTTTATGATTTTCTGTTCATTGTTCTCTCCCAAATAGCGGGAAATGAGCGCCTCTATTAATGTAATATCATAAATTGCCAATTGATCCTGCATATCATTAATAATAAAGCAATTTTCACCATCAGTAATTGTGATTTTTTCTGTTTTAATCACAACGACACTTCGATAAACTCGTGCTATCTTTTTTATTAATTCCATATCATGTGATTCTCCAGGTTCACCTTTATAGCCAGCACTCGCCATTACATCCTGATAATTTCCAATCATCACAGTGTACGTCAATTGATTACTTAACTTATCAAATGCTTGAAAACTTACGCTATTGTCACTCAATCCATCCAAGCTAAATAAAAGTGGGATTTTTCTCTTATTAGCTTGCTTGCCAAGAGCTAATAAACACTCAAATTTATTAACTGTTATTTTTCCGAAACTTAAAACAAGAACATCATAATCAGCTAGTTGCTCTTTTGGTTTCAAAAAAAGTTGTTGATACGTTAAAAAGTCATATGAAAGGTTAATCGCACTAAAGTAATCAGATAGTTTTATTTGTTCATTACGAATAAATAGTAACTTCGAGTTATTATTAGGTATTGTTAACAATTTGTTTATCTTTTTGATCACGAACACCTTCCATTTCTTTTTAGATTGTATAATAAGTATTATATCATATCAGTAAGTAACAAAAAAAGAGAGTGCTGAATTACACACCCTCCCTCTAAATTAATTAATATTATACACTAGTGACATGCAAACCATCATTTTAACTTCAGATTCACTAATGAGCTTTAGTTAAACACTTATAAATAGTCTGCAGTTTTTTGTATAAAAGGCGCAATTAATTTGTGTTTTATTATCCGATCCAATGCAAATTTCCACTTGTTCACTTGCTTTGTTCTCTTGCTTTGTTCTCTTGCTTTGTTCATTTGACTGCTTAACCCTTCTTAATGCTTTAACTTCATATTGCTCACGATTCGTTACAATCTTTTGCACATGTTCGTTTAACATCTACGAATGGGCGTCCCGGTGGACTCGCAATAGCCTTATGTATTATCTGTTCGTTCCGGTGCACGCACCATCGTCAGTTGAAATAACATGTGACGTTGACGAAGTTCTTGTCGTATCATTGTTATCACTCCCTCCGATTTTCTGGTGACCTGTTACATTACTATTATACCCGCTATCTTTTTTACTAAACCTTTAACTTCTATTACGGTAAATAAAAATAGTAGTGGCTCTTCAGCCACTACTATTTTAGTTACACGATTTTTATCTCTTTAAGTCTCACGGAGAATCACGGTTTACAGTTGCTTTAATTACTTATAATTAACTAAATGATATTTTTTCTTCCCTTTACGGACGATTGTAAAGCGATCGCCAATACGATCGGTTGCATCAATTATTTTTGTTGTATCTTGTTGACGTTCACCATTAATATAGATTGCACCATGAGTTACATCTTCTCGTGCTTGGCGTTTACTCGGTTCGATTTTCAAATCAACCAACCAATCGATAATTGGTAACGCTGTTTCTTTCGCTGCCGTGAATGTTGGCACATCTTTAAAGCCAACTTCAATTTCATCAGCAGTTAGCACTTTAATATCTCCACTGAATAAGGCTGCAGAAATTTTAATCGCTTGATCTAACGCGGCTTGACCATGAACAAAAATAGTCATTTCACTTGCCAATGTTTTTTGGGCAGCTCGTAAATGCGGTTCGTTTGCCACTTTTTCTGCCAAAGCAGTAATCGTTGCCTCATCTAAGAAAGTAAAGTATTTCAAATATTTCACGACATCACGGTCATCCGTATTTAACCAAAATTGGTAAAACTCATAAGGGGTTGTTTTTTCTGGATTTAACCAAATAGCTCCACCAGCCGTTTTACCAAATTTAGTACCGTCTGATTTTAACATCAAAGGAATTGTTAAACCAAAGGCTTTCGATGCTTCACCATGTTCTTTACGAATTAATTCTAAACCGGCCGTAATATTCCCCCATTGATCGCTACCACCGATTTGTAAACGGCAGTTATTGTTTTCATATAAATGTTTGTAGTCCATCGCTTGTAAAATTTGGTAGCTGAACTCCGTAAAAGAAATCCCTGTTTCAAGACGGTTCGCGACAATATCTTTACTTAACATTGTGTTAACATTAAAACGTTTTCCAATGTCACGTAAGAAATCCAACACGTTTAAGTTTTTTGTCCAATCATAGTTATTCACCAAGACCGCGGCATTCTCTCCTGAAAAATCAAACAATTTTTCAAGTTGTGCACGGAGACCTTCAACGTTCGCATTGATTTGATCCATCGATTGTAATTGACGTTCTTCTGCCTTACCACTCGGATCACCAATCGAACCGGTCGCCCCACCCATTAAGAAAATCGGACGATGACCGGCTAATTGAAAACGACGTAAGACCATAAATGGAATTAAATGACCGATATGCATACTATCTCCGGTTGGATCCATGCCACAATATAATGAAATACGTTTCTTTTTCAGTTAACTCTTTTAACCCTGCTGCATCTGTTTGTTGATAAATCGCATCACGCCATTGTAATTCTTCAATAATGTTCATTCCAGCCAGCTCCTTTTTTATCTTCATGGACACAAAAAAAGCCCCTCCGTTTCACAATGAAACGAAGGGACGATAGTTACCGTGGTACCACCCTATTTTAATAACCATTACGGTTACTGCTTGTATAGTTAACGGTATGACCCGTTGTACATTGCTGTACAAATGCTCCAGAGTGTAATTCAACACCTTATATAGACTTGTTTGCAGCGACCACAAGCTCTCTTAACTAGGGATAAGGGATTTACTTCGTTCCTTCTTTGCATCGATTCATGAAGTTGTTACCCCTTATACTAGAGAATTTTATGCGTTTTGTCAACTACACTAACCCTAAAAAAAGAGAGCCACATGGCTCTCTCAAAGTGCTCTCATTTTTCTTCTAATCAGTTGATTCCACTTTTATTGTCCAGCTACTTCAACCAGAAGCTTTCAACTTTCAGAAAAAATGGGAGCAACGGTAAATAGTCGCTTGCCCTTCCAAGTTGGTTGCTTCTAACCGGTTGACTTCACTTTCAAGACTATTTCGCAGCGTTATATAACGTGTTAGCTTTGTTCCAGTCAACGACGTTAAAGAAGGCTTTAACATAGTCAGGACGACGGTTTTGGTAGTTTAGGTAATAAGCATGTTCCCAAACGTCAATTCCAACTAATGGTGTATGTCCTTCAGTTAACGGTGAATCTTGGTTAGGTGTTGAAATAACCGCTAATTCGCCATCAGTTACAACTAACCACGCCCAGCCAGAACCGAAACGAGTTGTTGCTGCTGCTAAGAATTTTTCTTGGAACGCTTCGAATGAACCGAATGTTGCATCGATTGCTGCAGCCAATTCACCGACAGGAGCACCGCCACCGTTAGCAGAAAGTGATTGCCAGAAGAATGAGTGGTTGGCATGTCCACCACCATTGTTACGTACAGCACCTTTGATTTCTTCAGGTACAGATGCTAAGTCTGTCACTAATTCTTCAACTGATTTAGCTGCTAATTCTGGGTATGAAGCTAACGCATTGTTTACGTTTGTAATATACGTTTGATGATGTTTAGTATGGTGAATCTCCATTGTTTTTGCATCAATATGTGGCTCAAGCGCCGCGTATTCGTAAGGTAATTCTGGTAAAGTATAAGTCATTATATGTTGCCCCCTTGAATCTATTTTTATTACTATAACAAAGATAACATATTTAAGGGTGTTTTTCACGGTTTCGGCTTGATGATTATCGGCTTAGACCCTTTTTTTCTTAGGCTGTCTTGGTTTTTATCTCACGATGACGGTTCATCAAATAAAGGAATACTGCTTCTAGGATAATTACAATGACAACCGTTAACATAAAGGAGGACACCTGTGGTTGATTGCCTGTAAAACCGAACAAACGGGGAACGAACGTTTGAAAAGATTGTTGCAACTGTTCATTACAAAATTGATAAACGATACTAAGAATGATACCTAAAAAGACAATCCCTGCACTCACGAGTAATTTTGTCGTTGTTAAAAAACGCTGTGAAAAGGTGGTAATCAGCATGCCTAACAAACCCGCACTAAAGAATACAAAGAAACAAGTTGCCACAATCCCGAAAAACGGATCATTCCGATAGATTTTTCCAATGAAGTTGTATAACTGTAAACTTCCGTTACTAAAATGATTTGTTATCGTAATTAATAGCATATTAAGAACTGTCGTCATTATCGCAATGACACCATTACTCACTAGTAACGACAAGAAAATTGTCTGGCGTGAGGTGCTATTTTGTACAAACAAATTAAATGCGATTTTACTCCCCACCGCCATTAATATCACCATGAATACAAGCGGTGATATTAGTACATCTGATTTGATTACCTCGGTTGTATTGCTAAAATAAAGCCCAATTAACGGGAAAATAATAGCCGAAGTAATATAGATAGCGCTATATATAAGGAATGCACGTATTTGATAGCTAAACTGATAGTTGAGTGCCGCTTTAAATTTCATCTGTTTGCCCGCCTTCTTTCGTTAATTTAATAAAATAGGTTTGCAAGTTCAGTGGCGTTAGTCGCAATTGTTCGGGGAGCTCTGCACCTAATTTATCAGCATCCGTCACATAAGCTGTCATTGTTCCACCGAATGTTTCTTTATCCAGGACCTTTACAAGGACAACGAACGCTTCAACTAATTCACTTGGTCCTGTAATAGCCACCCCTGTTTGGAGTATTTCTTCTGTCGATGCCGCTTGGATAACTTCACCTTCATTCATTATAATCACTTCTTCAATTAAATACGTAATTTCATCAATCAAATGGGTCGATATCACAAAGGTGCGTGGCTTTTGTTGATAAGTCTCGAGCAAAAACTGATAAAACAGTTCACGATGATGCGCATCTAATCCTAAAACGGGTTCGTCCAAAAAGATGTAATCACAATCAACCGCTAAAGCCACAATTAGTTTGGCAATACTGCGGTAACCGGTTGATAGTTTACGAAGCGAGCTGTTCGCATCAAGACCAAAGGCAGTTAACATCTTTTTAGCGAAATTTTCGTCAAAGCCGTCATAGAACGCGGCGGTCTGTTTGAACATTTGCTTAATTTTCATCTGCGACGGAAACAAAGTGTCTTCACTCATCAAATACAGTCGATTCAAACACGTTTCGTTTTCGTATACACGCATACTGTCTAGTTCTACTGCTCCAGCTGTGGCAATGCTACGGTTATTGATGATATTCAATAACGTGCTTTTACCCGCACCATTGCGTCCGAGTAAACCATAGATAGTCTCTGCTTTCAATTCGAGTGTCACATTCGAGAGTACCTGTTTCCTACTATAAACCTTGCTTAAGTTCGCTATCGTTAGTGTCATCTTTCATACCCTCTTTCAATTAATGTAATGAGTTGTGTTGCTGTGATATTTAATTGTTGTGCTTCCTTAATAAATTGCACCAGATTGGTAGATAAAAATTGTTGCGAGCGTTGCTGTTGTAATTGAGCTTGCGCACCGTCCACAACAAACATCCCTATCCCCCTTTGTTTAACTAAAACATTTTGTTCAACGAGAATATTCATCCCTTTTAAAATCGTCGCTGGGTTAATTTGAAACGCCTTTGATATTTCAGTTGTGGATGGAATTTGTGCATTTTCTTTAAATGAGCCATTTAAAATAGCCTCTTCAATTTGTTCTGCCACCTGTTGAAACAGTGGTAAACGACTCGTGCTGTTAAATTCCATTATGACTCCCCCTAATCGATTAGGTTAGTTACTTATGTAACTAACTATATAACCTATTCTTCTCCTTGTCAACAAAAAAACGTCCTGCTATTCTCGTAATGAGAACAGACAGAACGCTAGTGCTATTATTACACTGTAACTGGTGGCCCTTTCGGTAAGTCGATGACAACTTTAAACATATCACCATCAACGCTAATGTCGAGGTTTCCTTTGTGTAAATTAATAATCGAAGCAACAATCGCCAAGCCTAAACCATAACCATCTGATTGCCTTGCTTCATCGAACTTTCCGCGTTTAAATCGTTCAATCAACAAAGGAGCATCTTCATCTAATTCATACCGTGAAATATTTTTAATAACGAGTCGACATCCATCGGCTGTTTCGCTAACTTTCAGATAAATCCGTGACTCTGGCAAACTATATTTCATACAGTTTTTCAACAAGTTATCCAATACACGCCATATTTTATTGGCATCAATCGTTAACCTTATCGTTTCTTGGGAATAAGTTATGCGTAACGTATAACGGTTTTCAACCGCTTCTTCACTGTACTCACCAATCATTTGTTGTATTAACGCAACGATATCTATGTTTTCATAGTTTAGTGCCACCGCACCATTATCCATCTTCGTTACTTCAAATAGATCCGTAATCATTTCATTCATACGCTGCGCCTTCTCTTGAATAATCGCAAGATATTGTTGCTGCTCATCCGTTTCTAAAGCAGTGGCCTGCAACAAGTCACTATAACTGATAATTGCTGTTAAAGGCGTGCGTGAATCATGACTTACATTTGTTAACAAATCTGTTTTTAAGGTTTCACTTGCTGTCGTTTGTTTCATTTTACGTAAAATAAGTTGGCGAAGTTGCTCATATTCAGCGAATAGTGTAGCGACTGTTTGAGGCTCTTTATTAGTTAAAACTTCATCTGGGACAAACTCAGTCAATAAATGACGTGGTAAACTGTTTGCGATTGCTCGTTTCAATTGTCGTCTTCGTTGATAGCGATAGATAAACGGTAGACTACACCAAACAAGATATAATCCGAGCGTCACTAACAGTAATAACAAACCAAAAAAAGTTATCTTGATAAATTACGATTAAAGTTACTAATAAAATCAATCCGAGAACGGGGAGAATCAGCCCGTGAACGATGATTGGCAGTTTCACGTAAATACCTAATTTACCATCATAGATACTCTGCCACTTCTTTTTACTAGCTACAATCAGCACAAGTATTCCTGAAACAGCAAGTACTACCGGCACACTGATGAATAATAATACCGGCCACCGCATCTCATTTGACATTAAAAGCACTAATCCACTGCCGATACCGATTATGAATGTGGCGACTGCGGTGGTGATTGTGACGGGTTGTAAAGCACTTTTGATGTCATTTTGTTCTTTAAGGATGAACCGAGTGGCACCGCCAAGTAATAGTAAACCTAGAACTAAGGACACACTGCTTATTATCCGAGTACGCTGTGAAAGTTGTTTATTGTCTAAAAAATGCGACAATTGCGCTTTGTTAATCGCATACGTCTCATACATCACATCACTTGTTTCCTTGATTGCATCACCTTCAATATCATTGATAATCATCGCTGGCACATCAACAACAACTGTTTCCTCGTTAATTAATTGTGAGAAATCACTAGGATCTATGCCTTTCATGCTTAAAAGCGAGTGAAATTGATCACGTATCTCGCTACTTGATGCATTCTTAGCTAATTGCGGCATATTACTTATACTCGTTTTCTTCGTGACATTTTCCAAATAATAATAGTACTCATCATCAATCGTCTCGGAACTTGTCTCTTGTAACTGTGACGGTGGTCTTTCCTTTTTGTAGTTTGCGATCAATCGTTCATTCGCCCATTTAATAATTGCTGTATTATCAAAATAAAGCGTCTGCTTATCTTCGCTGATTTTTGCTAGTTCTGCTTTTAAATCACGCACTGTTTTTACTTCCTTTTGTTCGTTTGGCTTACGTTTACCTTTCATTGGTAGCTTTGTGATACCGAAGTAGTTGGCTTTAAATAGGCGATAGAGTGTTCTACCAGAACATGAGATAGCTATACATCAGGTGGCTAACCTTTAGCCGTCATTTTCTGAATGTAAGTTTGTTGATCCGTACTTAAAATGATCGGTCGTCTGCCACAATATGTTTTATTTTCTTTGTGTTTTTGATAAAAAGCACTGGCCGAGGAACTTTTTCTTTAAAAAAATTGTAGACATTATCAATCGTTGTCTTGAACATCCTAGTATCTTCAATCCGGTTAAAAACAGA
>NZ_AODH01000061.1 GCF_000525915.1 Brochothrix campestris FSL F6-1037
TCAGAAGGAAGTACAGAACCAGAAGGAAGTACAGAACCAGAAGCAAGTACAGAACCAGAAGCAAGTACAAAACCAGAAGCAAGTACAAAACCAGAAGCAAGTACAGAACCAGAAGGAAGTACAGAACCTGAAGCAAGTACCGAACCTGAAGCAAGTACCGAACCAGAAGCAACTACAGAACCTGAAGCAAGTACAGAACCAGAAGCAAGTACAGAACCAGAAGGAAGTACCGAACCAGAAGCAAGTACAAAACCAGAAGCAAGTACAAAACCAGAAGCAAGTACAGAACCAGAAGTAAGTACAGAACCTGAAGCAAGTACAGAACCAGAAGCAACTACAGAACCTGAAGCAAGTACAGAACCTGAAGCAAGTACAGAACCAGAAGGAAGTACAGAACCAGAAGGAAGTACAGAACCAGAAGGAAGTACAGAGCAAGCTGTATCGACGAATATCAATGAACAAACGCTACAATCAGTAGACCAAGATCAGAAAAAATTACCTAAAACGGGTGATTACTCACAGCGAGACACTCTTTTGATAGGATTATTGTTAATTCTACTAGCAAGTAGCCTTTATCGCAGAGCGACAACGATTAAGTAATTCAGAGATGAATGCTCGGTTGTTTAGTGAATATAAAGGGCGGAAACGGACAAAAATATATGCTGCTGATACAATAGAACTAAAAGAGGTAGCATATGACTAAAATAATTTTTGTAGATGTTGATGGAACTTTATGTGATCGTGCAGGTGCTGTGCCACTTTCTGCGAAGCAAGCGATTCAAGCAACACGGGCAACAGGAAACAAGGTATTCGTCTGTACCGGACGTTCAAAACCTGAAATAACAGCTGAGATAGTAGGGATTGGATTGGATGGTATTATTGGGGCCGGTGGTGGTTACGTTGAGATAGATGGTAAGGTACTGACGCATAAGCGTATGCCTAAAAAAGCGGTGTTAGCGATTATTTCCTATTTCGAAGAGCATAACATCGGTTACTATTTAGAGTCGAACGATGGTTTATTTGGTAGTGCTAACTGTGTAGCGAGTATCCAAACACAGGTTACAAAGGGTGTAGACACTGATTCAACTAAATATCAGGAACTGATGGCAGAGTTCAATTGGTTTTATGACATTTTAGCACAATCAGTCGGTCGAAAAATTGATTATGCCAATGTTAATAAAATTTCTTTTATTAGTAATGGGCATCCTTTTGAGGCAGTGAACGCACAATTTCAAGCTGAATTCGAAATGCATCATACAACTGTGCCACAGTTTGGTCCTGAAAGTGGCGAAATTAGTGTTAAAGGAATCGACAAGCAAGTTGCAATTAGAGAAACCTTAGCGCATTTAGGCTTAGCCAAAGAAGATGCGGTGGCCTATGGGGATGGTAATAATGACCTTGCAATGTTTGCTGCTGTAGGATATAAGGTCGCGATGGAGAATGGCACAGAGCAATTAAAGAAATTG
The DNA here is from genome assembly GCF_000525915.1 of Brochothrix campestris FSL F6-1037. GTDB lineage: Bacteria > Bacillota > Bacilli > Lactobacillales > Listeriaceae > Brochothrix > Brochothrix campestris. The sequence goes on from NZ_AODH01000061.1 coordinate 1,467, forward strand.
GCTGATGAAATCACAGCAACAGCCGAAAATGATGGGATTTATCAGAGCTTTTTGAAAAACAAATGGCTGTAACGAGAGGGAGAAAAGTGAAATCAGCTCGTTCAACAGCGTATAAATTGGAAAGGTCGAACTTGCGATTATTTCCCATCGCAAGGAGCGAGCTTGAAATTTACTAGCTGTTAGCTGATTGATCTAGAGGGAGAAAAGTGAAATTAGCTCGTTCAACAGCGTATAAATTGGAAAGGTCGAACTTGGGATTATTTCCCATTGTTGCTGTTTTTCTGAAAGTTGAAAGTTTCTGGCAGTAAACCATGGTGATGGTTTACTGTTTTTTTTTTTGAAATTATCTCGAATTAAAATAAATAAACACTCCCCCCGTGTTATCCATAGTTAAAATTGAAGTGGTGTAGTACTAGCGACAGTTTACATTAAGGGGGATAGCATGAATAAAAGGTTAAAATACGGTGTTGTTTGGACGCTATGTTTATGTTTATTAACATCCTTTCAAATAGAAAGGGTACAGTCACAAACGAATGGAAATGCTGAAAAAACAGGAGTTGCTTTAACGGTTGAACAAAGTAAGCAAATAGAGCAGGGCAAGGAACTGCTAAAAAACGAAGGGAATCCAATTGCTGAAAAAGACGATAAAATAAAGCAAGCAAAGCCAGCGACTAAGGTACTGATTGAATTACAGCAAGAAGCGGCTTGGGCTAAAGAAGGTTATGCGATTCACTTGAAACCAAAGCTGGATACAGCCTTTTCAGCCAATTTACGTTTCCCGACGGGCGTCAACGCCTTAGGCCCTGACATTGGTGATACGATTGAAGGTTATGTCGATTTACCTGTACATGCGATTATGACCTATCGGCAGGCAACCTTCTTTTATGGGTTTAATCGGATACCTGAATACATGCCCTATCATAATAATGTACAGTTCGCCTTTGATTATGATCACAGTGTCTATCGCATCAACGTGATAGCTACTCATTTTCCGAATAGTGAGGGCGCTGAAACACCCTGGAACGACGGTGCTTCGTTAGGTAATACGGCACGTTTTACGCTGAAAATCGAACGCTTGAAACAGACAACAGCAACAGAATTAAAACTACCAACGAAGTTAACTTGGCGTACAACGTATCATCAATTCAATGATATATGGTCGCAATATTATCTTAAAAGTTGGAACTATGGAACTAATAAAACGTATACAGTGCCGTTACAGCCTTCGCCGAAGATTCACGCAAACGATAGTCAGTTGTATCAGTATCAGGTATACCGCCCGGCGGATAATTACAGCGGTGGTACAGGATTAGACGGTAAGCCGTTACCATGGGATGAAACGACGATGAAGGTGACCGGTGATACCGTTAATACGTCAAGACCGGGTAACTACAAACAAATATTAACGTATCATTATTTGTTTAATGGAGTAGCGAAACAAGTGAGTACGACTTATACTGTCACCGTTATACCTGATCAAACAACTGCGGAATTACAAGACGTGTCGTTATATGTCGGTCAAGCATACGATGCAGATGCCCCGTTCAAACGAGTGTTAAATAAAGACGGCCAAGCGATAAACGCGAAGGATGTGCAGTATTACTATGTGAACAATGTGTTGACGAAGGAGTTAGACACCACTAAACCAGGCACACATCAGGTACGAATC
>NZ_AODH01000062.1 GCF_000525915.1 Brochothrix campestris FSL F6-1037
TGTTATTCTTTATGAGTGTCATAGCAAAATCATCCTTTATTGTTTGGTGTCGTAACCTCAATAATACATGATTTTTCGCTAAGGCACTTTTTTTATAAATTCAGGTGGCTAACTTGATTATACAATTCGCCAAAAGTATAAATTATAATTAGAAAAAATACATTAGACAGATTCTTTATGTCTGTGTTCCATGGTCTGAAGAACAAAAATCTCTTTGTTTTTTCATATAGACATACATTCTGTGATAAGTAGCACCAGAAATTATAATAATCATACCTAGTATTGAAATTAAGACGTTTTCTCCATATACAGTATAGATGGACGCACCTAATATACTACCTAGAGCATCTCCTAATAAAAAAGCAGATTGAATAATACCGAGATATAAAACTAATTCATTTTTAGGTAACATATCGTATTCCATTATTTCTTTTAAGACAAAGAAACCTGCTGTTTCTATACCAATAATCATTAAAAAAACTACCATTAGTATCCTATCAATACCTATAAATCCAAGTATAATAATAATAATCCCCGAAGTTAACTCTAATGTAACAAATGTTTTAGATGCATTTCGAGAAAAAATATTAAACTTAAACAAAAAGATAGACAGCACTTTAAATATTCCATACATAGTATATATTATACTGGCTACTGCAGCATTATAACCAACATTTTTGATTAAAACAGGTATTAATGGTTCGATTAAAGATGTAGATATTCCTAAAATCAAAACAGATAAATATAAAAATATACTATGAGACTTATTAGTGGGAAGTTTGAAAGTTTTTTTTATTTTTTTTTTGTTTCCACACTATTTCTTATAGGAATGTTCTTCATTCCTATAAGAAATAGTAGCATAATCGCGCTTATTACTAGTAAATAAATATATTTATTATTAGTATTTATAAAAAATATTAATTGACCTGAAATTAGTGTTGCAATAGTTAAAGATATTTGCATTATTGTATACCTAAATGAAATTATTTTCTCTTTATGTTCTTTGTTCTCATCTGATAAATAATAGATCCAAGATCTAATAGCTAATAAACATACAGATGCACCTATTCCAGATATTCCGCCTGATAGTATTGCTATTATCGGACTTTCATAAAAAACCCTTAAAGACATTCCTATGGCGTATAATGGCAAAAATACTCTTAGTAATTTCTGTATAGACCAATGGTTAATAAAACTTGAAATTATGAAAGATAGCGAACCAAATATAGCCATTGAAGCATATGATAAAGAATAATTAAATAAAGCGTTATGGTTATTAAACCATAAAACTTGTATATATTTTGAAATGCCCATACTTGTGTAAAAAACAACTAGAAAAACAACTAAGTTATTAGGTATTACTTTTCCTTTAATCATTTAAATATTTCCTCTATTTCTTTATTGAAAAACACAAATTTTTTATTACTATATTTAGCTTTCAATTTCTGTATAGTATCTACTTCCAAAACTTGTTCTAAAGTAAGTAAATAATTATATAATGCTTCTTCTTCTTTACTATCTTCATAATTATAATCTAATGCCTTTTTAAAAAAACATTTTAGAGTTATTATAATCCTCTAATAAATAGTAACAATATCCTAAGTAAGAATTTTGAGAATAACAGTCAGGATTATTTGTGTTTTTTAATATTATCCAATTCTTCTAATGCTTCTTCAAACCTATTTTCTTCAATTAAAAAACGCACTAAATCATATTTATATTCTATATCATTTTCATCTGAATCAATAACCATCTTTATTGTTTTTTCAGCACTATCAATCATATCTTCTTTTAAATAACACTGGTATAAGTTGTACATAAGAACCGTTTTATGCAATTTAAAGTGAGAATTCGTGTTTTTTTTCGTTTATTATTTCAGATAGCATCGCAATCTTTTCATTCAATATATTTATACATTCTGTAGTTTTACCCTCCTGAAAAAGAGCTAATGCATAACCATTTCTGTTAAATATTTCAATGAATTTTTGTTGATCTCCCAAACACAGTAATTCTGTAGTTGCAATATTATGAGCTTCATTCAATATGAGTTTAGCTTTTTTTTAAATCTTTAAGTTTATTAGGATTGGTTCTTAAATAATTCATATGTATCCGAAAACTTTTGATTTACGTGTTAAAGATGGCTTTTTCATAATATATCCCTCTTTTAATTGTAACCTATAATAAGATTATCATAGTTATATACATTAGTAAATGTTTATTTCTGATTTTTCTGATAATTAGATTGTTATTTAATAATTTTAATGTTTATATGTAATTTTTCTCTTTACCTCTGTTTTTTAGTCAGAATAAGTGTCCCAAAAGTTCCAAAAAAACTTTAAGTTATTAAAGAAATCTGTAAGCACTTATTGCAAAAAAATTTATCATAACCATCAGTAAATACATTACTTTATAATTTATTACTAATCTTATTTTATTAGATCAATAATTTCTTGTATTGTGCCCTTATTTATTTTTCGTTTTTTTTTTTGATTATACAACAGTCACATGAAAGTATGTTATAAAAAAAGCACCTTATGAATGGGTGCTTTTAAAATAATTTCGTTGTTAAAAAGTTAAGATTTCTTTTTTTTCATGAATTGCAAGCATAAGTTAGCCACCACGTGCCGAATCATGATAGTAAGTTTACTTTTTTCATTTGTGAACAGTTGAAGTTTTGTAATTTCTTCTAAAAATAGCTCTTTTGGTGTTTGAAATCCTAAAATCCGACGTGGCAAATTATTCATCCATGTTTGAATCCGTTGGACAAGTTGATCACTTACATCACTGACAGAACGTCCTTTT
>NZ_AODH01000063.1 GCF_000525915.1 Brochothrix campestris FSL F6-1037
TTATGCCTTCTAGTTACCAAATCATTGGCATTGGCGCGATTTTTGTTGGACTATTGTATAGCTTATTCCCTCGTTATCAGCTGAAAATTTAACCAGACAACGATACGATGAGGATATATTTTGACTGAGCCAACAGCAATGCTGTTGGCTCAGTCTGAAGATAAACGCTGTTCTAGGTCGTCAATGCCTCGCCTTCTCGGAGTCGAGTACCATCTGTACACTCACCTCAAAGGCTCGTGTTTCCTACTATAACAACGTTTCTTTTCAGTCAAGTCATCTTGTAACCAAAGTTACTTGAACTAACGTTCAAAGTAAAACCAGTTTAATTCGACTTTGTCTACAATCTGAGCCAACAGCAATGCTGTTGGCTTTTTTTTATGCTTAGTTTTCACTATCATTTTAAATTTCAGCGTGAGGTTAACACTCATCCTTGCCCAAATGAACGCCGGTCGTTTCGGAATGAAACACTCAATTGCAATGTCATCACTAGGCATCGGTAACCTCTCATAGCAATGACACTTGTTTTTTCATCTTATCCCCCCTCTTTTTTATTGTATTCATCAACATTAGAAAGCGCTAGATAGCAGACGGGGTTAGTTATTGTTTTAGCTTCATAAGAGGTAATATTTACACCATTGGTATGACGAGGCATTAGTTCAGGTAATGTTGGTAAAATAAAAAAACAAAAAGCAATACATGCTACATTAAGAAAAACAAAGTAAAGCAGTTGTTTTTTCATGTTATCCTCCATTCACAGTTTTAAGATAGCTTAACCAATATGATAAATCCTAAGCTAAATATACCTAGAACTTACATGTACAGACTAATAATCATTTCATTAAAATAGAGAAATCCATGTAATCTGCAACGGTAAGAGATAATTTTCTATTCCATCACTTCAGATTAATTTGTACAAAGCTATAGTGCTACTTTGACCATTCTAATGGTATTTTCACTGGGGGCGAATTGTATAATCAAGTTAGCCACCTGAATTTATAAAAAAAGTGCCTTAGCGAAAAATCATGTATTATTGAGGTTACGACACCAAACAATAAAGGATGATTTTGCTATGACACTCATAAAGAATAACACATTTAAAACAAAACATAC
>NZ_AODH01000064.1 GCF_000525915.1 Brochothrix campestris FSL F6-1037
TGACCGGTTGAGTAAATAAGCAATTGACCGATGTGATTCTTTCTTGCGGAGTAAACATTTGTATCATCCTAGTTCGGCAACAGAAAGGTGTGTTATGTTTTTGTTTTTAAATGTGTTATTCTTTATGAGTGTCATAGCAAAATCATCCTTTATTGTTTGGTGTCGTAACCTCAATAATACATGATTTTTCGCTAAGGCACTTTTTTTTATAAATTCAGGTGCTAACTTGATTATACAATTCGCCGAAGATATTGAAACTATAACAACTATGGAGATGACAGACAGTGTTAATGCTATTAATAATTTAATCAATAGTAAACAAAAAGACAATATAGCTCGTCGTATTCCAACAGAAATATGCCACTCTATTTCAGATTATGAGCTTCAAATTGCAAGTATGCGTATAGCTTTTTCTTTTAATCAGTTAGATGGAATTATATCTTCTGTTAAGTCTAAGATTCTCGATGTCATTATGCTTCTGGAAAAAAACTTTGAAAATATTGATGAACTTGATATCTTATCTCAAGTTGAAGAAAAACCTCAAGTAACTCAAGAAGTAATATATCATATTCAACAAGTTGTTTTTGGGGATAGTACACAAATAGAATTAGGGAATAAAAATAAAATTAAAGATTCGATGATCGGGAAATTATTTAGGAGAGACAGATGAAAATCAAAATAGGGGATAAAAATAAAATTAAAGATTCGATAATAGGTAAGCAAAATATTGTAGGTAACGAAGCCAAAAATAACGAGGGTTTTTTTCACAAACATCCAGTATTAACTGCATTATTAACTTCATTTGTCATAGGCTTTTTATTATTGTTTTCTTTTTGGGACGATGTAATTAATTTTATTGAAAATATTTTTTGATAAGTGGGGGTGGATAGGCTACACTAAGTTAGACAGAATAAATGAGGGCTTGTAAACTAAGACTACTAATAAAAAGGAGTGTGCTACTATGCCACGTCAACGTCGAACATTTACGCCTGAATTTAAACTGCAAATGGTGAAGCTTTATGAAAATGGAAAGTCACGTGCTGATATTGCTCGTGAATATGATTTAACCCCTTCGGGATTAGATAAAT
>NZ_AODH01000065.1 GCF_000525915.1 Brochothrix campestris FSL F6-1037
TTCAAATTGCAAAGGAAGCAGAAGATAATCCTGAAATCGTACAAGAAGCGCCACATACGACCTACATTCATCGTTTGGATGAAGCGCAAGCCGCACGTAAGCCACAAATTGTATGGCCAATAGCTTAACTAAATGATAACAAATAAAAAGCGTCTTTTTTACCGATTTTTTTATCGATAAGAAAGACGCTTTTTGGCGCTGTCAACTGTTAATCATATGACTATTTTGAATCTAAAGACTGGATTGTTAGACGCAGTTGATTGACAGATGTTTCGAAGTTGACTTGTTCAACAGCTGTTAAATTAAGGGCGATGATTTGTCGCAAACCGGTTTCGTTAATTAATGCAGGAGTACCAGTGAAAAGTCCGATTTCACCGTATTCACCGCGCTGAAAGGCAGAAACCGGTAAAATAGTGTTTTCATTATTTAAAATCGCTCTCACGAGACGAGCCGTACTCATCCCGATACCATAATAGGTTGCTTGTTTACGGTCGATGATTTCATAGGCTGCATCACGAACAGAGACATAGATGGTATTGAGATCATCTGCTGTAATGTTGTCCCACTCAATGATTGGTTTACCGCCAACCGTTGTATGGGACCAAACAGCCGTTTCAGAATCACCATGTTCGCCGATGATGTAGCCTTGAACGATGCGAGGATCGACGTTAAGTTTAAGGGCAATTTCTTTTTTGAAACGAGCGGTATCAAGAATTGTCCCTGTTCCAATCACACGGTTAAATGGTAAGCCAGATGCTTGCCATGCGATGTAGGTCATCACATCAACTGGGTTACTCGCGACGATGATTATTCCATCGAAGCCACTAGCCATAATTTCTGTTGTTACTTGTTCGGTGATTTTAGCGTTTGTATCAACGAGGTCTAAGCGGCTTTGTCCCGGTTTTTGATTGATACCGGCTGTTAAGATAACGAGTGCAGCGTCTTTACAATCCGCGTAATCCCCAGCATAAATAGTTGTTTTCGTATCAGCCCAAGCAATGCCGTCAGCTAAATCAAGTGCTTCACCCTCAGCCTTATTTTGATTGACGTCAATGAGGACGAGTTCGTTGCAGATGCCTTGGTTAACAATCGCATAAGCAATGCTTGATCCAACAAAGCCGGTACCGATAATTGCGACTTTACGTGCTGTTTTATTCATAATAATTACCTCCGTTTTGTATTGGTTATACGTTTAAGACTACGGAAGAGTCGGCACCTAGTCAACGGATTCTGGCATTGCGACTTCTGATGGAGTCATCACAAAAGACAATGATGAGGAAGTGCTAGCTTCCAGCAGCTATATCAAAAAACAGTTAACAAGATGTCGTATTACCGACACAATTGTGGTTCTATAATTTATGGTGTTGGTGAATTTTCACTGATGCCTATTTTTCGCAAAAAAATAGCTGCATTTTCAAAATCCCTATAATATTAAGTCACCACAACAAATTTATAAGGGGGATTCGACAATGTCAGCTATCACTTTTAATAATATCGCAAATTCCTCTGGAATTACAGATGAAACTATTTCTTTTCCAAAAACATGGTGTTTAACTCAGTTAATTAAAGGTGTTTTAAGCACTTGTTATTTGGGTACACTCTCTTACACACCCTCACGGTGTGCGAATTGCGGCTTTAATAATAAAACAGTTAAACTCATTAAACACGGAACTAAACTATCACGTATCACACTCCCTAAAACAAATAACCTTCCAACCTATCTCTTTTTTAAAGAAGCAACGCTTCTTATGTAAAGGATGTAAAACAACCTTTATCGCTTCAACTTCGAT
>NZ_AODH01000066.1 GCF_000525915.1 Brochothrix campestris FSL F6-1037
GCGTCAGCATCGGCGTCAGCATCGGCATCGGCGTCAGCGTCGGCATCCGCATCCGCATCGGCGTCAGCATCGGCATCCGCGTCAGCATCGGCGTCAGCGTCAGCATCGGCGTCAGCATCGGCGTCCGATTCAACTGGATCTGTTGGATTATTAGGTACATCGTTTAATGGTAATACTTTTGTTGTTGTTGATGCACTTTTTTGTCCATCCTCATCAATTTGATAAAACTCAATAATTGTTCCTGCCGGTAATGTTTCAGTTAATTGGATCGTAAAGATACCATTGTTATCAACAATAATAGTCCGTAAGAAGCTATTACCTGTTACTTTGCTTGATCCAATTATTTGACCATTTACAAGAGCATATACAGTAGACCCAATTAAGCCTTTACCATGGAGAGTTAATTCATTTTCATAAATTGGTGATGATATTGGTGCATCTGGGAAAATTGCATCGCTGTCTCCATCGGCGTCGGCATCCGCATCGGCATCAGCATCTGCATCCGCATCAGCATCAGCGTCAGCATCGGCATCGGCGTCAGCATCGGCATCCGCATCCGCATCGGCGTCAGCATCAGCGTCAGCATCGGCATCA
>NZ_AODH01000067.1 GCF_000525915.1 Brochothrix campestris FSL F6-1037
TGGTGTTTCGCTTGTTTCTGGTGTTTCGCTTGTTTCTGGTGTTTCGCTTGTTTCTGGTGTTTCGCTTGTTTCTGGTGTTTCGCTTGTTTCTGGTGTTTCGCTTGGCTCCTCTGGATATGGAGTGATTTCAGGTGTCGGTTCAACTTCCATCTTATTGATAAAGTCACCTAGATTAGTCATAATTGTCTCCGTCATCACATCGCTAATCATAAATTCACGTTTTTCAGATGATAATTCGTATCCAATTGGCGCCTGCGTTTCTTGAAGGTAGTAATGACCAGGTGCTAATCCTACTACAGTCACTGTCCCAGTTTCATCTGATACAACATTTTCTAAGACAGGAACGTCTAAATCAGTATTAACAATTTCAAAAACAGCATTCGCTAATGGTTGTTGCTTATCATCAACTTTAGTTAATGCCACTGTGCTTTGGTAATTCGCAAGTTTGCCCGCATCGACCACTTTTGGCTCGCCTGCTTGCTCTGCTTTAATTTCAAACGCCATCGCTGTTGGGTTAAGGATGTAACCTGCTGGCGCTTTTGTTTCTACAAAGCTGTATTTGCCTGGTGCTAAATCGTTAACCGTTACTTTTCCTTCGTCGTCCGCTTTTACTGATGCAACAACCGCATCAGTTTCATCGATTACATTGAAGGCTGCTCCTGCTAATGGTTTGCCGTCGGCATCTGTTTTTAGTAATGTTGCTGTGCCTTGATAGTTCACAAACGCGCCTGTTTCAATCACTTTTGGCTCGCCTGCTTGCTCTGCTTTAATTTCAAACGCAACCGGGGTTGTGTTTAAAATGTAACCTGTTGGCGCTTTTGTTTCTACAAAGCTGTATTTGCCTGGCGCTAAATCGTTAACCGTTACTTTTCCTTCGTCGTCCGCTTTTACTGATGCAACAACCGCATCAGTTTCA
>NZ_AODH01000068.1 GCF_000525915.1 Brochothrix campestris FSL F6-1037
TAGGGATTTTAAATTCTTCACGAAGTGAAGCTGCGCTTTCACCATTCAGAAACCGTTTAATAATTTGAATCTTTAATTCAACAGGATAAAAATTATGTTTTGACATCAGAAAACACCTCCAAATTTATTTTACCAAATTTGAGGTGCTCTTTTTTAGTTGTATCTAATTATAGTGGCAGTTTCTCCAACTGTCGGCTCTCTTTTTTATTTAATTAATGTCAGTTTTTGAATGCTGACCTCATTTGCTAACATGTCATAATTACGTTCGTTCGACCAAAATGGACCCTCGAGTCGTTCTTTCTTTTTTGATGAAAGCTTATGTTTATTTTTATAAGTAGCCTTTACTTCATAGCGATGATTGGACTGGGTCGCTTGCCAGAGTTTATCATTGAGCTTGAATTTAAAATGTTGGCTGCCAGCACCTTCAATTAAGCCTCTAATGTCGTTGGAACCCTCTTTTTCTTGGACGAGCATCACGAAGGTAACGTCAACTTGTGAGGCACTCCATCTTTGAACGCAGAAAAAAAGCACAAGCAACAAGGCGATGATTATCGTTATGAGCGGTAGACGTTTCATTAAGTATCACTCCAATCGAAGTAGCACACAGTAATATAGTTTAGTGCTTGTAATTTCTATTATATAGTTGTCGGCTTTAAAAGACAAAGGATTATACCAGACAGTGCTGATATAATCCGTGTAAGCCTATTTTTTTTTCGTTAGTAAATAAATTCCGCGTAATCATAATCAGTAAAATACTGAACAACGCACCGCCAAAAAACATTGATCCAATTTGTCCGTATAAAAAATTATTAAAGTTACGTTGGAAGATGGCTACCAGTAAAAAAGACACACTCGTCATAACGAACAGTGTTGGAATTAAAAATAAAAAGCGCTGTTTGAGAAAACGCAAATGCAATACCGTTAAGACGAGTGCGAGTAAATAAATACCGATTAATAAAAACCAAAAGTAAGTAAAGGGAGAGGTCATTCAAATCTTCCTTTCTGTTAGATGTAAAACATATAGCCACTGGAATCATCCGATTCATTATAGTTGGCTAAGTCATCAATTGTCGTTGAATCGAGCACGTCTTTAACCGCATCTCGAATACGACTCCAAAGTTCACGTTTAGCAGGTTCTTCGTTTTCGAGTCCTTCAACGAGTGAAATCGGTCCTTCAAGCAAGCGTAAAACATCACCTGCAGTAATGGTGTGAGCTTCTTTAGCTAACACATAGCCACCATAGGCACCACGGATTGAGCGGACAATGCCGGCATTACGGAGAGGTGAAATAAGTTGTTCTAAATAATGTTCACTTAAATCATGCGTTTTCGCGATTGTTTTTAAGGATGTTGGTCCTTGTCCTTCACGTTTAGCCAATTCAATCACAATGGTTAAACCATAACGTCCCTTAGTTGAAATTTTCAAGCAAAACCCTCCTACACAGTATAATATCTACTCGAATTATACCACAAATCGCCTTATCTCGGGGTTATATCGTTCTTTTAAGGTGCAGTCCACCGGATGAATGACTGAATAAGGCGATGATTTATGATAAACTAGAGAAGCAAGTAACAGAGACTCGACAAGGGCAAGGAGCTGAAAAAAATGGAAATGGATACACCGCTAGCTTATCGGATGCGTCCACAACGTCTCAGTGAGATTATTGGTCAAAGTCATCTCGTGGCACCAGGTATGATTATTGATCGGATGGTAACAGCGAAACGCTTAACATCGATGATACTGTATGGACCACCTGGAATTGGCAAAACATCAATTGCAAATGCGATTGCTGGCAGTACGAAATATGCCTTTCGCTCACTTAATGCGGTGACTAACAATAAAAAAGACCTCGAAATTGTGGCAGCTGAAGCACGGATGAGTGGCCATGTTATTTTACTGCTCGACGAAGTTCATCGCCTCGATAAAGCAAAACAGGACTTTTTACTGCCACATCTCGAAAGTGGGCGGATTATTTTGATTGGGGCGACGACGAGTAACCCTTATATTGCAATTAATCCCGCGATTCGTAGTCGGACACAAATTTTCGAATTAAAACCGTTAACGGCCGCAGAAATTGTGGTTGCGTTAGAGCGTGCCTTGGCCGATACCGAAAAAGGCCTGGGGATGTATCAAACGGAAGTCAGTGAGGCTGCGTTAGAACACTTTGCTTATAGTAGCAACGGCGATGTGCGTGGCGCACTTAATGGCCTAGAACTGGCAGTTATTTCAACCCCAGCTAACGAAGATGATAAAGTTGTGGTGACGATAGAAACAGCGGAAGTGTGTTTGCAACGTAAAAGTCTAGCGATGGATAAAGATGGTGACGGCCATTATGATGTGCTAAGTGCCTTGCAAAAAGCAATTCGCGGCAGCGATGCCGATGCGGCCTTGCATTATTTGGGGCGCCTGATTGAAGCCGGTGATTTATTTAGCATTAGCCGTCGGTTGCTCGTGATGGCATATGAAGATATTGGCTTGGCTAATCCGCAAGTAGGTGTGCATGTGTTGGCAGCCATTCAAACAGCCGAAAAAATCGGTTTCCCTGAAGCGCGCATTCCACTGGCTAATGCCGTGATCGAGTTAGCGTTGGCACCGAAGTCGAATTCTGCCTATTTAGCAATCGATGCCGCATTAAGTGATATTCGTAAAGGGGTCAGTGGTGAAATACCGGATCATCTCAAGGATGGTCACTATCGTGGCGCGGCTAAGTTAGGTCGAGCGGTCGATTATAAATATCCTCACGCCTACCCAACGACACATTTTCCCGGTTATTGGGTTAAGCAACAATACTTGCCAAATAACATCAAAAAAAAGCATTACTACTTACCGAAACGATCGGGTAAGTTCGAAAATGCTTTGGCAGACATGTATGAATTGCTTGAAAAACATAAAAAATAGCAAAAAAAAAGAACCCCGATTGTGCCGTCGATTTTCCCTAAATTTTGTACCCGCTCTTACAGCAGGTGGGTGACACTCACCGGGGCTCACAAGTCCTCATGAAAAGGCTTTTGTTCACCACGTTTTTTACGTCTCCCGTAACAAATATGTTCGGTCAAAATAAATAGGTACTCTAACGCACACATCAGGTATTCCTTATGACCTAAATATAGCACTTTTAAAAAAAGTTTAGCAACTGAAGTTCACTGAAAACTGACAGTTTTAAATTACAAACCAGAAACTTGCTTTTTAGTGATTTCTTTTTTAAAATCAATAGATATGGAAATTTAATCGTATAGCTTCAACAGCCACGATTAGTATAATAGAGGAGATGCAGTCAAGTGAAACAAATATATGTAGATCATGCCGCAACGTCACCAACACATCCTGACGTTATTACAGCAATGGTAAAGGTGATGCAATCATTACCCGGTAATCCAAGTAGTGTGCATCATTTTGGTCGCGAAGCCCGCTATGCATTAGATACAGCGCGTCACACATTAGCCCAATCGATTGGAGCTAAAGACAGCGAGTTGTTAATGACGAGTGGCGGCACCGAGAGTGATAATTTAGCGTTAATGGGGACGGCATTAGCTCGTCAACATGAAGGTAAGCATATTATTACAACAGCGATTGAACATGCTGCAGTCTTGAAAACGGCCAAAGAGTTGGAACGACAAGGGTTTGAACTGACATATTTACCTGTTTCGCGCGAGGGACAAGTGGCTCTATCAGATATCCGCGATGCCCTTCGTCCGGATACAATCTTAGTATCGATTATGTATGGCAATAACGAGGTGGGAACGGTGCAACCAATCAAAAAAATTGGTGCCTTGCTCGCGAATCATTCGGCAACATTTCATACGGATGCCGTACAGGCGTATGGCCTTGAAGCGATGAATGTCGATGACCTCCAAGTTGATTTGTTGTCGACCAGCGCGCATAAATTAAATGGTCCTCGTGGTGTTGGTTTTTTATATGTTCGTGCTCAAACGAAATTGCACGAACTAATGTACGGTGGTGATCAGGAACGTAAACGTCGTGGCGGCACTGAAAACCTTCCGGCAATTGTTGGTTTTGCAGAAGCGGTTAAAATTGCTGAAGAGACACGTGCTCAAAAACAACAAGATTACGAAGGCTTTAAACAAATTATGATAGGTGCGCTCGATGTTGCGGGCGTTGACTATGAAATTAATGGCAGTTGGGAAAATAGTTTAAGCCATATTTTAAATATTCATTTCAAACATGTCTCTGTTGAAGCCTTTTTAGTGAACCTTGATATGGCAGGAATTGCTGTTTCGAGTGGCTCGGCATGTATGGCGGGGAGCATTGAACCGTCACATGTCTTGGTGGCGATGTATGGGCCCGAAACACCAGCATTAAAAGCGAGCTTGCGCTTTAGCTTTGGCATTAATTTAACAAAAACAGCGATTGAAGCCGTAGCAGCCGAAACGGTTCGTATTTATAAACGATTGGCGAAATAAAAGGAGTGGAAATGATGGAAACGAATGATAATGCAAACACACGTGTCGTCGTGGGAATGTCTGGTGGGGTTGACTCATCAGTAACGGCGTTAATGTTAAAAGAACAAGGTTATGATGTAATTGGTGTATTCATGAAAAACTGGGACGATACCGATGAATTTGGCGTTTGTACAGCGACCGAAGATTACGAAGATGTCCGTAAAGTAGCGAATGAAATTGGCATTCCGTATTATGCCGTTAATTTTGAAAAAGAATATTGGGATAAGGTGTTTACTTACTTTTTAGCAGAATATAAATTAGGACGTACGCCTAATCCAGATGTGATGTGCAACAAAGAAATTAAATTCAAGGCCTTTTTAGAACATGCCGAAAACCTCGGTGCAGATTACGTTGCCACCGGTCACTATGCCCGTTCAGTTCGCGATGAAAACGGTGAAGTGAAGATGTTACGTGGGGTTGATAATAACAAAGATCAAACGTATTTCTTGAATCAATTGTCACAAGCACAATTAAAAAAAAGTAATGTTCCCGCTGGGTGCGATTGAAAAGCCCGAAGTACGTCGTCGTGCCGAAGAAGCAGCGTTAGCGACAGCAAAGAAAAAAGACAGTACGGGTATTTGCTTTATCGGTGAACGTAATTTCAAAGACTTTTTGAGTGAGTATTTACCAGCTCAACCAGGAAAAATGACGACGCTTGAAGGCGAAGTGATGGGTCAACATGATGGGTTGATGTATTATACGATTGGCCAACGCCAAGGCTTAGGCATTGGTGGCGAAGGTGAACCGTGGTTTGTTGTCGGTAAAGATGTAGCGAGCAATACGTTATATGTTGGTCAAGGCTTTGACCACCCGGCCCTTTTATCAACGGCTTTAATCGCCAATAAAGTGAGCTGGACGTCTAAAACACCTAAGACAGGCTCGTTTGAGTGTACAGCTAAATTCCGTTACCGCCAAACAGATGTGGCAGTGACCGTTGACGTCATCGGTGATGAAATTAAAGTGACGTTTAAAGAACCTGCTCGTGCCGTCACACCCGGTCAATCGGTCGTGCTTTATGATGGCGAAGAATGCCTCGGCGGTGCGACAATCGATCGCCTATACCGTGAGGGTGAATTGATAACGTACGTAGGCTAAAAATAACAGTGAAATCAGCTCGTTTAACTTTGAAGACATTGGAATGGAAAAGAAGAGCGACTAGTTGCCGTCGCTACTTTTCCATGAAATAGCATATAAGTTAGCTGATTGAACTAGAGGACATAACAACGTTTCTTTTCAGTCAAGTCATCTTGCAGCGAAAGTCACTTGAACTAACTTTCAAAATAAAAGCAGTTTGAAGCAGTGCGATGAGCACTGCTTTTTTTTGTCTTTCTTATTTGTCAAATTAAGCTGGACAATTGTTCTTCATTTACGTCACTCAAAAACACTTCCAATGGTGTCCGGTAATTTAATGATTTTCTTGGTATGTGATTTCTTTTTGAAGCAACAGCTGAAATGAAGTTTTGGACAACTTGGTTAAAGTCCATCTTTTTTGGCAAGCCATTTCGACGCAAAATGCCATTAGAATTTTGGTTTAGACCGCGTTGTGAAGGTGTTCCAGGATCCGCAAAATAGATAGAGATATCATTCGAGTTACTCATTTCTTTCCAGTTTGAGAATTCTTTTCCACAATCAAACGTGATTGATTTAAACATGTTTTTGGGAATAGATTGTAACCAAGCCGTCGTTGCTTTTTCGATATCTGCTGGTTTTAATGTGATAATCACTTTTTGAAAGTCGCTCAACTAACGTGATAACAGCACTTTTATGATGAACACCGACAATTGTATCACCTTCCAAGTGTCCAAATTCTTCATTGAATTGCGTATAATCAGTCAATCGTTCCGAAATATTACGCTTAAATGCTTGCCTTCCGCGACGTTCGTTGTGTCCGTTTGGCTTACGTTTACCTTTCATTGGTAGCTTTGTGATATCGAAGTCGTTCGCTTT
>NZ_AODH01000069.1 GCF_000525915.1 Brochothrix campestris FSL F6-1037
TGGCCATTGGTTTAACCGTCGGAACAATCGGAGTAAGCGTAGCAACTGTATCAGCAGATGAGGTGCGTGACGGTTCGACAGCAGCAAGTGTAACTTTGAAAGGTGGGGAGTTAACATTCTCAGAAATCGCACCAACGATTGCTTTTGAAGACATTACTTTAACAGGCGAAGCTAAAACAGTCGGTACGAAAGCGATAGCTGAACTAGGGATTAACGATTATCGAGGTGTGGATACATTTTGGGATTTACTAGTAAAAGAAACACCAACCGATAAAAGTTTTAGCGAACAAGGCTTACAAATAAAATTATCGCCTGAAATCGATAATAATGGAATCGCTCAAGACGTAGTAGTATCTTCAGAAAATGAAATTTTTGCTGCTGGTAAACGTTTTGAAACAAAGGTGAACCTAAACCCAACATTAGATGTGCCGAAAGATTTAACAGCTGGCACATATGCAACAACAGTTGACTGGACATTAAAACCAGCAGAATAAGTAGCAAATGAGTAAACAAATAAAAAAATTAAATCAGAGAGAAGGAATATAATATGAAATTAGCACAATTAATGGCCATTGGTTTAACCGTCGGAACAATCGGAGTAAGCGTAGCAACTGTATCAGCAGATGAGGTGCGTGACGGTTCGACAGCAGCAAGTGTAACTTTAAAAGGTGGGGAGTTAACATTCTCAGAAATCGCACCAACGATTGCTTTTGAAGACATTACTTTAACGGGCGAA
>NZ_AODH01000070.1 GCF_000525915.1 Brochothrix campestris FSL F6-1037
ACATTTGTCGGTGTAATGAATGATTTCAACCGTACTTTTGAACCAGCTTCATCGATTAAATCAATCGCTTTATCTGGTAGAAAACGATCTTGAATGTAACGTTGAGACATTACAACTGCCGCCTCTAAAGCCGCATCTGTAAAGGCAACGCCATGATGCGCTTCGTAACGATCACGCAAGCCTTTTAATATTAAGATTGCATCTGCAATCGAAGGTTCTTCTACTTGTACCGGTTGAAAACGACGTTCAAGCGCAGCATCTTTTTCAATGTATTTACGATATTCATCGCGTGTTGTTGCACCGATACATTGTAATTCGCCTCGGGCCAATGATGGTTTTAAAATGTTTGAGGCATCGATTGCACCTTCGGCACCACCTGCACCTATTAACGTATGTAACTCATCAATAAAGAGGATAACATTGCCTGCTTGACGAATTTCTTCCATAACTTTTTTTTAAGCGGTCTTCAAATTCACCACGATACTTTGTACCTGCCACAACCGTTCCCATATCAAGGGTCATAACGCGTTTACCTCGGAGTGTTTCCGGCACCTCGTTATTAATAATTTGCAGAGCAAGTCCTTCAGCTACAGCGGTTTTACCAACACCTGGTTCGCCAATCAAAACGGGGTTGTTTTTTGTACGACGGCTCAATACTTCGATGACCCGTTGGATTTCCTTCGCACGGCCAATCACAGGATCCAACTTATCTTCACGCGCCGTTTGTGTTAAATCACGGGCCAACGAGTCTAAGGTTGGTGTGCCTTGCGTTGCTGCACGATTTTGTTGATTAGGTTGCGTGCGAATCCCTAACAACTGTAAGACTTGCTGTCTTGCTTTATTGAGGCTGACATCTAAATTACTGAATATCCGCGCGGCAATCCCTTCACCTTCGCGAATAAGACCGAGCAATATATGTTCTGTTCCAACATACGTATGACCAAGTTTACGCGCCTCATCAATCGATAATTCAATCACCTTTTTAGCACGTGGTGTATAGCGAATAATCTGTACATCCTCAGTACCTTCAACCATTAATTCTGCTACAGCAGCTTCGATTTTTTCAGTATCTAACCCGAGTTCTTTTAAGCTTGCGCCGCGATTCCTTCGCCTTCGCGAATAAGACCAAGTAAAATATGTTCTGTTCCTAAGTTAGTATGGCGTAAACGAATTGCTTCTTCTTGTGATAACGCGATGACTTTCTGTGCTTTTTGTGTAAATCTTCCAAACATCTGCACTCACTCCCTTAAAAGTTATATTATGTTCTGTATTTTAAATGTTCCAAAAACACCTGCATATAATGTTTTCGTACAGCATTATTTTGCATTTTATCTTCGTGGAAATTTTGACTAAGCGTGACCATCATTAGCTTGGCTTCTGCTTCAGTCACAACCTCTTCTTGACATAAACGGCAGGTAATATCGGTTGCGATATTTTCGGTGATTTCCTTATCCTCAATTAACGCTAGTAACATATCCACCAATTGACTATGCGTGTTCAAACGCACTTTCAAAATGCGGATGTAACCGCCACCGCCACGCTTACTTTCGACGGTATAGCCTCGTTCTGTAGTGAAACGCGTATTAATAACGTAATTGATTTGTGAAGGGACACATTGAAAATGAACGGCCATTTCATTGCGTTTTAGTTCGATTTCTTCTTCTGCTTCAAGATAACGTTTAATGTAGGCTTCGATTACGTCCGACATATTACTCATCCGTCTTAACCTCCTTATGACTCCTAGATATAATTGACCTAATCTGACTTATTACCTATTATACTGAATCGTAATTATGAGTGCAACCATATCAACTTAATGAATGATAGGCAAAAAAAAGATAACTCCTAAAAGGAATTATCTTTTTGTTTTTTATCGGGAAGACAGGATTCGAACCTGCGACCCCTTGGTCCCAAACCAAGTGCTCTACCAAGCTGAGCTACTTCCCGTAATATAAATGCGCCCAAGAGGAGTCGAACCTCTAACCGCTTGATTCGTAGTCAAGTACTCTATCCAGTTGAGCTATGGGCGCTATATATGGTGCCGAGGACCGGAATCGAACCGGTACGGTGATCACTCACCGCAGGATTTTAAGTCCTGTGCGTCTGCCAGTTCCGCCACCCCGGCAAGGGTGATAAAAAAGTAAACATAAAATATGGAGCGAAAGACGGGATTCGAACCCGCGACCCCCACCTTGGCAAGGTGATGTTCTACCACTGAACTACTTTCGCATAATGCGGATGAAGGGACTTGAACCCCCACGCCTTGCGGCGCCAGATCCTAAATCTGGTGCGTCTGCCAATTCCGCCACATCCGCTATATGAGCCGTGCTGGGCTCGAACCAGCGACCCTCTGATTAAAAGTCAGATGCTCTACCAACTGAGCTAACGGCTCTTGTTTTAAAAACAAGATTTGGTATTATATTGTCTGCCATCTTTATAAAAGATGTATGCCGACTGCAGAAGTCGAATCCGCGACCTACTGATTACAAATCAGTTGCTCTACCAGCTGAGCTAAGTCGGCAAAAAATGGTGGGGGTTGACGGGCTCGAACCGCCGACCCTCTGCTTGTAAGGCAGATGCTCTCCCAGCTACGAGCT
>NZ_AODH01000071.1 GCF_000525915.1 Brochothrix campestris FSL F6-1037
CTGCCAAAGTTACAAAAATAGGTTTTAAAGAAGTCCCAAACGAACTTACTTTCGAATCGACTAGACTAAGCGGAGATTTAAGCGAAGTATTAGTTAACCGTGTAGAACCTGATTGGAAAATCCTCGTTACTGATTTGAGAGGAACTAACCTTTCAACAGCAACATCAGAAAAACCGGACCGTAGTGATTGGGAAATAGCTGTTTCTGCACAACCGTTTAAAGATGAAAACAACAAAGAGATTCCCTTTACGACTTTAGGAGTCGCGTATGTACAACCATCATCAACCACAGAAATAACAGACACTGATGAAGTCGTGATAGTTTCACATTCAGTCGAAAACGAGATCCCTAAGACCCATTCTCAAATTGAAAACAGTTGGACAGTCGACGAGGGATTAAAAGCAATTGTTCACAATCGTAACGATTTAGATTCCAATAAAAAATATACCGCAGAATTAGATTTAGAATTAAGACAAGCTCCTTAGATAAATGCGAACTCTATTAAAAGGACACTTGTCATAACATAATATGCTAGAAAAGGCTGCTAACTGTACCCTACAGTTAGCAGCCTTTTCTAGCATATTATACCCTACGGGTGATTATCGGTTCTATTTAAGGTTACACGCGACGTCTTAACACCCTATTTGATGCTGTTAAAAATTTCAGAAGTTTCGCCACAATTAGAGCGTGCTCTGGGTTATAAGTGAGTATTCCGAAATAACAAATACTCTCAGTACCTTTCGCTTTTTGACGAGAACACCAATTTTCAGGTGATTTTATTAACTAGCCGATTCATCTACACGACTAAAGTCGCGAGTGTTCTCGGCTAGTTAATAAACTTTAAAAAAGTCAATCTGACAGAGTGTTTTCACTTGTATGACATTATTGTTATTTAACAATTAACATTATCTCAATCCATTTTGACTTCGAGTCTAAACGTTGAAAGTTGACGTGTCCTTTTAGCACTTACCTTTTACGTAATAGTCTAAGTTTTAATGCGCTTTTTTTATGATAATACCTAGTCTTCTTCAATCAAAATGTTATATTTCGCGCGATCTCTCGGTGAAAAATTCCCTGCATTTCTATCTAACAATAGTTCTAAAAACTTATAATCAAATTTAACACCTTCAATTTGTTTTTGTGCTTCTAACTTTATCCGCACATCATCACCATATTTAAGCGTGTTTTTTTTGATTGTTTATTTTTTCTTTTCCTTTTTCAGCTTCTTCTTTAATTTTTAAATTTTTTTTCGATTTCTTCTAAGTTAGCTTTTGGTGTTTTTGATGCCGTATATTTCTGTTTCGGCTCAATATTACCTGCTAAACGTTCTAGTCGATTTAATTTGCTAGACATACTTTATTCCCCCTCCATTGCAATCAATCTATCGATAAATTCTTGAACAACCTCAGTGTATTTTGTAATTACTTTTTTATCATGTAAATCTTTATTAGTTATACCATTCACATCAAAACGTTTCAATCGTTCCATTTGTGGCACAACAGTATTGAAAATATTATCCCCATCAAAACTTTCAATCGCTTTATCCATGATGTATTGATCGACTTTACCATTGTTTTTATGAAGAACTTGTAATATCCCTAGTAAATCAA
>NZ_AODH01000072.1 GCF_000525915.1 Brochothrix campestris FSL F6-1037
TCACGTTTGCAGAATTCAAAGCAGCAGGTGGAACAATCAGCGGAACGGTTAACACAGATAAAGCAGGAACATATACAGTGACGTATCACTTGAATGGTTTTGAAGATAGTGCGACAGTGACTGTTTTAGAGAACGAAACAAGTGTTGCGGCACAAAATGTGACACTTTATGCAGGTGACACATGGAGCGAAAAAGATAGCTTTAAACACGCGACAGATAAAACCGGAGCAGAATTAACGTTTACAGAATTCAAAGCAGCGGGTGGAACAATTACCCAAACTGTTGAGACAGAGCAAGCGGGTGTGTACGACATAACCTTTGAATTGAATGCTGTGAGTGATAAGGCAACGGTGACAGTATTGTTAAATCAAACAAATGTTAAAGGCGAAAATGTTTCACTATATGAAGGTGAAGCCTGGACCGAAGAAGATAGCTTTAAACGCGCGACAGATAAAACCGGAGCAGAATTAACATTTGCAGAATTCGAGGCAGCAGGTGGTAACGTTACGCATGAGGTGGATACGAGTAAACCAGGTGTATACACAGTAACCTATGAACTAAACGGCGTTACAGATACTGCAGTTGTGACAGTGTTTGTTGATCAAACTCGCGTTTCAGCAATAAATAGCACCCTATATAGTGGCGAATCATGGACGGAAGCAGCTAGTTTTCAATTAGCAACCGATAAAACTGGTACTGAACTCACGTTTGCAGAATTCAAAGCAGCAGGTGGAACAATCAGCGGAACGGTTAACACAGATAAAGCAGGAACATATACAGTGACGTAT
>NZ_AODH01000073.1 GCF_000525915.1 Brochothrix campestris FSL F6-1037
TCAATACCCGCCATCAATGTTTTGTTGATTGCTGGCACCGCCCCTTCGTTATTTGCCGACCGAGTTAGCATTAACGATTTAGTTGCATTTGATTGTGGATCCATATCTACAACTAATGTTTTAATACCTAGTGTCGATAATACATAACCAATCATAACCGCGTTCGTTGTTTTACCTGCACCGCCCTTATAATTACCAATCGTGATAACTTTTGGTGCTATTTTTTTCATTTCAACGATAGACTGTTCCATAAATAACATCCTCCTATACTATTTTATCTACTTATAGTGTATCACACCTCTTTAGACAAAAAAAGGGATACATAGATATTGCCTAAAAAGGGATATAGCGATACATAGATATTGCCTAAAAAGGGATATAGCGATACATAGATATTGCCTAAAAAGGGATATAGCGATACATAGATATTGCCTAAAAAGGGATATAGCGATACGTAGGGCGTGTGTTGCTATAATGACTAAAGCCCATCACCGCAATCTATATGCTCTCTCGTAAGTTCATATCATCACTTTATAGGGATATAGCGATACATAGATATTGCCTAAAAAGGGATATAGCGATACATAGATATTGCCTAAAAAGGGATATAGCGATACATAGATATTGCCTAAAAAGGGATATAGCGATACATAGATATTGCCTAAAAAGGGATATTTTTAAAAAACACTTTACATTGTTTTCGTTAACCTTTAGACTATATATATACTCTATTCGCATGATTTATATTCTGTTTTACATTGCCACTCATTTTGTGTAATGATTGTCCTGCACCATTTTTAAACTGACTGAAACATTTCATTTGTATTAAAACTCTATCAAAAGGAGGAGTTCTCAATGACAACTAACGAAAATAAAAGTGAAAATCTTATTGGATTTAATCGATTGAACGAACATGTCGTATTCGACTCAAAAAAAGAAATGAACTATGCTGTCGCCGACCACTTGAAAAGTAATGCTGCTTTCTTACGTGACAATTCAAAAAACATTCTAAACTACCTTGCTAAAATTGCCTCACACCACAATGGCGCGTGTGGCGTACTCTATGACACGATTGCTGAACGGCTATCAATTACAAAGCGTACGGTTGAACGCTGCATGAGTGAGCTTAAACAAAACAACATCATCGAAGTTGTTAAACAATACTCCAAGCGTGGGGGGCGCATGTCATCTGTCATTCGTATTTTACCTTTTGTAACCGAAAAAAAAGCACCTGTCGGTGAAGATGTCGGTTATCCTGTCGGTAATGAAAGTGGTCCTGAACACCCTAAAAAACCAAGTGGCTCTAAGTCTCAATCACCTTCTGAAAAAGACACTAACTTATCTAATCCTCTTTTAAGTTCTTATAAACAAGGTACCGTGGTTGCCAGCCTATTATACATTTTTGATGATTTTCGTAATAAAGGACTTTCAAGACCTAAATTCGAGGAAATCGTAAAAGAAGCCATTCCAGAAGCTATTAATCTAAAAGCTTATGTTCGTTCTGTGTGTTCAAACTACGTTGAAAATAAATCAAAATTCACCAATCGTTTTAAAAAACACTGCGTTTGAAATCGCTCAACGCATTAGAGAATTAGGCGAACAATTTAATCCTGAAAATCAGACTCCAAAAAAAACAATGATTCCAAAACGTTTTTATGGGTCTCTTGAAAATGCGCCTTATTAATCGTGATGATATAGTCATAATTTTTCTCAATGCTATTATAAATAAAAAAACGAACATGTGTTCTTGTTTTGTTGAAAAGACTGTGCTATTATTAGGTAATCAGAACGAGTGAACTAGTAATAACTCGTCATAAAACACACCAAAAAAAAGAAAACGCTTTAAATTAACGCTTGCTTTTGGACTAGTTATTGTAGTAAGGTTGTTTTGAGAGTAATTGAATACGAAAAAAAAGAAGAATGGTACGATATCGACTGGACATCGATATCGTATAAAGTCCCAACCTACACGGGTTGAGTCACCATTCTCCTAACCCTCATTGTACATTTTTTTAACCTGCTTATCAAGCTGTAAATTTATTTAACCTGCTTTCTTTACCTAACGGATCACTGGATTGGTTAGTTGAAGGGACGAGTCGATAGAAAAACAGAAGATAACCGTGGTTAACAAGGCAAAAATGGACAAGGGATGTTAGGAGAGGTGTCACACAATCGTGTGGCACCTCTTTTTTTGTTTGTTAAAGATTGCTCTTATTACTTTTTGAGAGGTGAGAAAATGAAATTTGAAATTATTGACGTCATTCAACAAGCTGATATTATTATTTTGTTCAACGGTAAGTCGTATCAAAACACACGAGATGGCTTTATGAAGTGTGTGGATGCACCCCAACGGTTGATGAGTGTTAAACGGCTCTACACCAACATCCGTCATGTCCAAAATGACAAACGCTGCTTGATTGCGAAGCGATGTAAACTCGGCCAACCACTCGAAGATGTAAAACACTATTACTACAAGCACAGAAAGTCTCT
>NZ_AODH01000074.1 GCF_000525915.1 Brochothrix campestris FSL F6-1037
TGCGAGTAAAGAGTATCGAGAAGAAATGGACGCGACAGCATTATTTATCAACGAGTGCTGCACGACAGGCATTAATCAATCTGTTAAAGCAAAAACGCTCTACCAAGCGTACAGAGAGTGGGCGAGCGAAAACGGTCAATACATGATGAGCAATACGAAATTTGGAAAAGAAATGGGAATGAAATTTGCAAAGCGTCGGTCAAATGGAATTGTTTACGACGGAATAGATTTATTAGATGACAGTAAACCGTTCAGTATTGGAGTGAGAGGGCTTTAAAAGTGGAATAGTTTGGAATGGTTTGGACTAGTTGAAAACAAACCCTTCCATTTAAAAAAAACGCCCTAAACCCTTGCTATTACTATATTTATATTATATTTATTATTATTTTGTAATAGTTGGAATAGTAATAATAAATAAAGAAGTAAATAAAAAAGTAAAAGTAAAAATATATAAAAGAGTGTTATTTTAGCGTTCAAACCCGTCCACCCGTCCACCCGTCCACTTTTTTATTAGGAGGTAATACATGAAATCAGAAAAACAGATTCAGAATGAAATACGTGTCGCATTATCTGAAAATGGCTGTGTTTGTTTTCGAGGAAACGTTGGATTGTTTTATACGAAAACAGGTATACCTGTTTCGACAGGTTTGCCGAAAGGATTTAGTGATTTGTTTGGCTATCGTATTGCAGACGGAAAAATGTTCTTTGTAGAAGTGAAAAACGAAATAGGTC
>NZ_AODH01000075.1 GCF_000525915.1 Brochothrix campestris FSL F6-1037
TTTTTGGATACAGCTGGCTTTGCTTCATGACACCGCCACCGAAAATAATTTTTTCGGGTGAGAGCGTTAACGTATAGTTAACGGCAGCCTGCGCGAGGTAGAAGGCTTCGATATCCCATGCCTCATGTTCAGGCGGTAAGGTGGTGGCTGCTTGCTGAAAGCGAGCCGCAATTGCGGGGCCGGCAGCTAAACCTTCAAGGCAGTCGCCATGGTAAGGGCAAACACCAGCGAAAGCATCGTCTGAATGATGTTTCACTAAGATGTGGCCCATTTCAGGATGGCTAAAACCATGAAATAGTTGGTCGTTCATCACAACCCCACCGCCAATACCAGTGCCAACCGTTAAATAAACACAGCTGTGTTTGCCACGGGCGGCACCACGTTTTAATTCGCCAAAAGCCGCGGCGTTAACGTCGGTCGTAAAGGCGATTGGTATTTGAAAATGGCGTTTGAGTGTGCCGAGTAAATCGAATTGTTGCCACGCGATTTTTGGTGTTGCTAAAATCGAGCCATAGGTCGGTGAAACTTCGTTTGACGTCAATCGGTCCAAAGGACCAATCGCCAAAGC
>NZ_AODH01000076.1 GCF_000525915.1 Brochothrix campestris FSL F6-1037
AGATTCAGAATGAAAATACGTGTCGCATTATCTGAAAAATGGCTGTGTTTGTTTTTCGAGGAAACGTTGGATTGTTTTATACGAAAACAGGTATACCTGTTTCGACAGGTTTGCCGAAAGGATTTAGTGATTTGTTTGGCTATCGTATTGCAGACGGAAAAATGTTCTTTGTAGAAGTGAAAAACGAAATAGGTCGACCGAGACCTGAACAAATAAAATTCATTGCCGCCATGCAATCGAACGGAGTTTTGGCTGGAATTGCAAGGTCGGCAGATGAGGCATTAAAAATTGTAGGAGGTTGAGTTGAGATGGATAAAGCGAAAAGAAAAGAGTTGATGCTTAGAGTAACTAAGTTATTAGATGAACACGAAAAAGGTTATGTATGCGGATACTCAAAACTAGAGAGTTGCAAATGTTCAGATTGCCGAGAAATTAGAATGATTGGTGATCAGTTGGCAGGTAATAAAGCGAAAAAGATTTTCGTATGAATAAAAAAATGAGAGGTAGCTATCTATGATTAAGATATTAGAGTTGTTTGGTGGCATTGGCGCACCTAGAAAAGCATTAGTTAATTTGGGTGTAGAGCATAAGTCGATTGATTATGTCGAATGGAATGAGAAGGCTGTGAGAACGTATAATGCTATGTTCGATAATCGCTATAAAGCACAGTCGGTTGTAGGTTACGACTTGAAACCCGACATATTAATACATGGTAGTCCTTGCCAAGATTTCAGTATTGGAGGCAAACAGTACGGAGGTAACGTAGAGGACGGAACGCGGTCAAGTCTTATGTTCGAAACAATTAAGATTATCGAAAATTTAGGCGTATGGAAACCGAAAGTTGTCGTCTGGGAAAACGTTAAAAACGTTCTATCTAAAAAACACGTAGGAGCGTTTAATCATTATTTGGACGATATGGAGCGCTTGGGGTATACGAATCGTTATGAAGTTTTGAATTTGAAAGACTTCGGTATACCGCAGAATCGAGAGCGGCTGTTTATGGTGAGTATTCTAGGTGACACAATGTTTAACTTTAATCTCGTTAACCATCGCCCAACAAAACCTATTGAAGATTTTCTGACAAACAATTACGCTGAGCAACACGTTGTAACTCAACCGAGTATGATTCGAAAAATCGGCGACAATATTCCGAAAGAAGCTTTAGTCGGTAAGAGTTATAAAACAACGTTAAAAACGATTACTGATACGTGTAACACGATAACAACTAAACAAATGCGATGTCCGAACGCTGGAATCATTAAACTTGATGGCGGTAAGTACCGCTATTTGACGGAACTCGAAGTGTTTAGGCTTATGGGCTTTGACGACGAGGACTTTAAGCGCGCTGCAACGGCGCACCCCGGCAAGAACGGTAAATTGAACGGTGCTTTATATCATCAAGCGGGCAATTCGATAGGAGTTCCGATTTTGGAAGAAATATTCAAGACAATCATAAACAACTACATAAAAAATGAGAGGTAGTGAACGAAATGGAATACAAAGGAAAACAGTATGAAGAAGTGACGGACTGTAGTGCTGAAATTGGGGATTTGCTACAGCCGAGTGTCGACATGGAATTGCCTGACGGACATAGTGTGGCAGACTATGAAAAAGATTCGTTCAAACGTTACAGAGAAATAAAAAAAAACCGACAACGTCAACTCGCCATCGCAT
Source organism: Brochothrix campestris FSL F6-1037 (assembly GCF_000525915.1). GTDB lineage: Bacteria > Bacillota > Bacilli > Lactobacillales > Listeriaceae > Brochothrix > Brochothrix campestris. The sequence goes on from NZ_AODH01000076.1 coordinate 1,675, forward strand.
TACACGCAAACGAAATACGAGGCAATCGACATCATCGAAGATGTTACACAGAAGTATCAATCGAATGTTCAGTATCATATCGGCAATGCGATTAAGTACTTAATCAGAGCGCCATTCAAAAACAACACGGTGGAAGATTTGAAAAAAGCTGTCTGGTATATCAATCGCGCGGTTAAAAGTTTGGAAGGTGTCGAGTGATGAAGTGGTTTAAGAAAAACAAGGGGAGCCTTGTTTTAGGCGGCGGATCACGAATATATGAAACACCTCCAGAGTTATTGATAAAGCGACCGCCTTCTTACGAATTAAATCAGGAAGTTTCATCGTTTTTGGAAGAATTCAGCAATATGCAATCCGAATTATCAAAACGGTACGAAATATCAGCTAAAGCATTATTTGAAAATGAGCAACTAGTTAGCAAAGCTTTTTATTCAAACGGATATATTGTGATTCAGCTAAAAAACAGTTTGATTGAAAAGCATTTCGATGAATTTGATTTCAAAAATGTGGAGAAATTTAATCAGATGAAAAAATCATTTGAGAAATTGGGGATTGTTGTAACTGACTTTAATGACGAACAGGGGTTTGGAATTTGCAAGTCGTGCGACATCGATAAACGAATTATTCTACATATAAGAAAGGATGACTAACTATGAAACACATCAGAATCGAGCGAAAAGGTAGTTATAAAGAGTTCTGTCAAGCCGTGGGAGAAAAGGTTTTGTCCGGTTATGAACTCGAAAAACATTTTGTTAGAGATCCTAGCGAAACATTCGCTGATAATGAATCCATCATTATTGAAAAACGATACACAGCTTATTTTAAATCGAAACGATAAAGGAGATGGTCACACTGAAACGCTGGCTTAAACTATACAATAACTTACTAGACGACATCGACATTTTAATAGTTGAGATTGAATGCAAAACAAATGAATTCGAGCGCTGGCTTGATGGTGGTGACCTTGCACGAAGTCAAACTTATTTAACTTCACTTGAAAGACAAGCTGAACTAAAAGGAGCGATTAATGATATGACTGAAGAACTTGAAAAAATGCAAGCACAGAGAGATAAAGTAGTTTCATTGATTAATAATTTTAAAGGTTTAGATAATCGTATTCTTGAAATGAGATATATTCAAGAGTTGAGTTTGAGTGAGATTGCTGTTGCGACTGGCTATAGTTATCAACATATTAAAAATAGACATTCGGAGTTGATGAGACGTATTGAATATAAGTACAACGTCTGAAAATATAGCAAAAGGTACGGTACTTTTACAGTACCCAACCATTGCGATATTCATGTTACGATGTTAGTAGTTAAAAGACTTGTTACGTCACAACTGAAAGAGCTGAAAGGAAAACGGTATCTTTCATTGTGGACGTTCGTCAAGGTTCGCGACTTTGACAAGTCATAGAGCAGATTAATGATTCGGAAAAAATCACTGCTCAAAAAATACAACTAAATCATATTGTGTACAAACTATATGTAGTTGTGAAAATCAGATAACACAATGACATTGTTCACGACACTCGTGTGTCACACAGAATAGGAACATAGAGACGTTGCGTTATTCATGATTTGCGATAGTGGCGAAATAGGTAACCGCTAATCGCTGACGAGGTGACGAACGTCAGCTGAGTTAGGTCGTTAATACATGCAAGGTGCAAATCCTTGCCTATCGCATATTTCCAGCATAAAGGTCGGCAAGTGCTTCCTTTCAAAATAACAAACGGTGGGGAGTTATAATGGTCTTCCCTCGCAAGTACAAGAGTAGTTGTAACGCTTGTGCGACTATCAAAAGGTTAAGATTAATTTCAAACTTCGGTTACCTTTTAGATTAAAACAAAGAGCTTGTTGACTGTACTAGTAAACTTCAACTATAAAACGCTCACCAAACAATTCCGATTGTGGACTAAGATTGTTGTACACAAATTACCTTGAGTAGTTTGGTATTATCATATCCATCCTCCTTTTCAACAGGTTTCCGAGGTAAAACCGATAACCTGTATTGTTAGGACCTTTAGCTCAGTTGGTTAGAGCAGGCAGCTCATAACTGTCCGGTCGTAGGTTCGAAACCTACAAGGTCCATAGAAACAATTAAGACATCCAACAGGGTGTCTTTTTTCATACATTAAATTAAGGAGTGGTGGAGATGAAACATTACATTACAAAGTATAGAGACGAATCAGGACGTTTGGTTGTCAAATCTTGGTTGCAACTTAATCTGTTTGGAAAATGTTTTTGCTTTTGGGAACAGGAAAAAGTAATCGTTAACCAACAACCTAAATCAGCAGATGACTATATCAACATCCGTATACCGAACAATGGAGACTTACCGATTGTGTACCTTGATGGTGAAGAAGCGACTCCAGACGATGAAGGTATTGAAAGTGTTAAGTTCGTTTGGGTTACTGATACAGGCGATTCAAAAGATAATGCCATTCCGTTCGTGGAGGTAAGAACAGTAAGGAGAGATATTGACCACTCGGCTTTCAGAGGTATGGGCGATGAGTTCGAAGCAGATGAGAAACGAATTAGAGTGCGGTCGCATAACAATGCCTAAACACCCGTGCAAAGTATCTCACTGCAAACAGCTGGTTGATTACTCAAAGCTCTACTGTGCTACACATGAACACATTGGTATCAAGCGTAAGCAAGAGCAAGCAGATAGATACAACGAACGTGTGCGAAACAATGAGTACAACAAACAGTACACTAAGTTCTATCAGTCATCGGTGTGGAAACAAACACGCATGACTAAGCTGTTAGCTCAACCGTTATGCGAAGAATGTTTGAAGCATAACAATGTAACGCAAGGACAAATAGTCCATCACATCATCGAGATTAGAGACGATTGGGACAAGCGTGTGGACCAGAACAACTTAGAAACGATATGTAGAGAGTGTCACAATAAACATCACAAACGCAAATGGCGAGATTGATTTAAAGGGCATTCAGAGAGCGTGTGAGCGATTTTTATTTTCAGACACACACTTATTCAAAAATATTTTAAAAGTTCGTCAGCAATCTTTTATACCCCCCTACCCTTACATCTGACGGGCAATCGAAGATATCCGACGACGCATATTTTTTTCCAAAAACTAACTTTCAGAAAGGAGTTGATGACGTGGCTAGACCTAAAAAACTGTCCGGTGCAACGTCTGGACACTTTACAAAAGAACAATTAGAGCAAAAGAAAGAAGAAGAAGAAATTTTATACAATTACGACCGATTGAATTTCGAAAACATTCCGCCAGGTATTGTGCCTGGTGCTGTGAGCGAGTGGAAACGTATTTCTCACATCATTAAAGACTTGCCAATTTCAGAATTAGATCAGCAAACAGTGATTCGTTACTGCAACTACACATTCTTGTATGATGATGCAATGCGCGATTTGGTCGTAGAAGGACCTGTCGTTGAAGGTAAGAAAAACCCTCTAGTCGACGTCGTCAACTCTTATTCTAAAGAGTTAAAAACAACGACTAGCGAACTAGGTTTGACGATTAACTCCAGGTTGAAGTTAGTTAAACCTGCTGAAATAGAACCTGTCGATAAGGACCCTTTCGGCAGCATGATGAATGAAGTTGATAACAATGATTGATTATGTTCAAACATACATTGATTCTGTCGAGCGTGGAGAAATCATTGTCAGTGACAAGATTAAAAAAGCAATCAACCGACACAAACGTGATTTATTAAAGTCTGAAAGTGATGAATTTGGTTTTTATTACAGCGTTAAGCATACTCAAAACATCATTAAGTTCGTTTCGATGTTGCCTGACCCTAAAACAGGAAAGCCGAACACGTTAGCTAAATTTCAAATGTTTATTTTAGCTCAGCTGTGGGGTTGGAGAAAAAAAAACAGACAACACTCGACGGTTTAAAAAAGCTTATCTCTCACTCGCTCGTAAGCAAGGAAAGTCGCTTTTAGTCTCAGGCATTGCATTATATTGCTTGATTTATGAGCGTAATCCTAAAAACGCAAGGCAGATATACGCGACAGCGAATAAACGGGACCAAGCTAAAATCGTTTTCAATATGGTTAAATCGCAATTAAAAGCGATTAGAGGTCAGAGTAAAGCTATTAAAAAATTCACTCGTCTACTTAAATATGAAATAACAACAACTGATGATAGCTCAATGCAACCACTGTCAGCTGATGCTGATACACTAGATGGTTTAGATGCGATGTTAGGCATATTTGATGAGTACGCGCTTTCTAAGACAACGGAAATGATGGATGTTATCGAAACGTCAATGGGTCAGCAACTTGAACCGTTGATTGTCATTATTTCTACAGCATCTAGTAAGTTGAATTATCCGATGCACTCGATTGAATATCAGTACATCGATAAGTTATTAAATGAAGAAACTGAAAACGATGAGTACCTTGCACTGTGTTGGGAACAGGACAGCATGAAAGAAGTTGATGATCCTGCGATGTGGATTAAATCAAATCCGTTAATGGAGATTGAATCGCAAAAAGAGCAGCTAACACAAGCTTATAAGCGACTGTTGTCCGAGGCGAAGGCCAAAGGTACAATTTCGAACGTTTTGACTAAGCATTTCAATATATGGGTCCAGTCCAGCAAAGAAAGTTACATGAACAAAGAGGAATGGAACTCAGCTAAAGCAGATGAGTCATTGAAAGATATTAACTTGGTTGGTCGCGATATATATATCGGTGTCGATTTATCACGCGTGGGCGATTTAACATCGTTCACTTGGGTTATTCCTATCGACGAGCAAAAGCTGTTTTTATCAGATAGCTATTCTTTTGTTGGCTCTAAGGGTGGTATTGAAAGTAAAGAGAATGAAGATAAAACACCTTACAGAGCTTACGAACAAGCCGGCATCTGTTCGATTTCCACTCAAACGAGCGGTTTGGTCGATTATAGGAACATGATTGTGTGGCTAGATGAGTTTATACAGCATTATGAGTTCAACGTTAAGGCTATCTGTTATGACCCTTATAACGCTGGACTGATGATTACTGAAATATCGGAGCGTTACGGAGATTACCTGGTTGAAACTCGTCAAGGTGCAATAACTCTCTCTCCAGCAACAAAACAGCTGAAGATTGACGTTTTAAACAATAAAATCAAGCATTTAGACAATCAATTGCTTAATAGAGCTATATATAACGCTGTTTCAATCGAAAAAAACGACTCAGTATTGATAGATAAGACAACAAATAGAAATAAAATAGATCCACTGGATGCTTTAATCAATGCATATACACAGGCGCAGTACCACGATTTTGATGAAGTAGATGTTAATGAACTGATAGAAAGTGGTGATTACGGTTTTGGTTGGTAAATATATACAAATAATTATAACGAGTCTCTACTGTATGAGCTTAATTGCTTTTACGGTGGCGGCTTTTTTTAGTAGATATACGGATAGGTTTTTCAGTCTTAGGCGTTTGCTTTTTAGCAACGTCTTTTTTGTTGGCCTCAGAACGTGATTAAAAGAAAGGAGGTGATTTAATGGGGATATTTTTCAAACGGAGTTTGGGTGATAACTCACAGGCCGTTATCAATTATCTATCGAGTCCAGACACAAGTTCAGTGATGTCGTTTGACAGTCAACAATCTCTCACTCAGTCAGATGTTTTCACTGCTGTGAAGATTCTGTCAGGTGATATTGCAAGTAGCTCTTTTGTCCAACGTAAAAACGGTCGTTCAGATGACTTGATATTAGAAAAACTAAACGTTCAGCCGAACGTGTCGATGACACCTTACGCATTCTTGTTCGCAGTGACTGCTCAAATGTTGCTGACAGGTAATTCTTTCGTGGTCGTTAACCGCAAAGAAAAGAAAGTAATTGATCTAACCTTTGCGAAACCCTCTCAAATCGTTATTTACGAAGATGATATCACTGGTGAGTTGAGTTACGAGTATACAGACTTGGGCGGTCGCAGCAGACGTTTGACTTCTAAAGAGATGCTACATTTCAAGGCATTTACTTTGAACGGTAAAACAGGCATTAGCCCGTTATACGCGTTAAAAACAGAACTTTCAATGTTGAAGAACGGTAACAATTTATTATCCGCGTTTTTCAACAAAGGTATTCAAGCTGGCGGAATTTTAAAGCTGTCTAAGGCGAATATCAACAATGAAGCTAAGAAACAAATCAAAAAAAGACTTTGAAGAAGTCAACAGTGGCGCTAAAAATGCGAATTCTGTAATCGTTCTCGATGATACACAAGATTTTAGTCAGTTCGAGTTAAATACAGACGTTTTGAAGATGATTCAAAACAATGTGTATTCAACTAAACAAATCGCAAAAGCATTCGGTATTCCGCTGTCTCGTTTTGGTATGGAACTAGTTAACTCAACAGACGATAGTGCAAATGATTTGTACGTATCAAGCACGCTGCGAGCATATTCAAAAATGATTACGGATGAGATTGCTTTAAAACTATCTGTGGATGTTGACATTGATTTTTCAGTTCTGAAAGGTCACGACGTTCAGACAAAGTTCAACAAAATGATGGATGCGACTAAAGGCGCTGGAATTTTGACGATAAATGAGGCCCGTTCGTTTTATGACTTAGATCTAATCGACAACGGAGATAAACTCATACCTCGCTTGAAAGGGGGTGATACAGATGCCACAACTGGAACAACGGAAAATGGAGACAGTGAAATCGAGTGATAACAACGTTATCGAAGGTTACGCTTTGCGTTTTAACTCTCTTAGCAAAGATTTGGGCGGTTTTCAAGAAATCATATCTCCCACGGCCTTAGATAATACTGATTTGTCAGATGTCCGATGTTTTATCGACCATGACAGCAGCTTGATTTTAGGACGAACAGCGAACGATACTTTGAAACTGACTGTCGATGAGATTGGACTTCATTTCAGATGCGAGTTGCCAGACACGACTTACGCGCGTGACTTAAACGTTTCTATTTCAAGAGGCGATATCAACGAGTGTTCGTTCGGTTTCAGTCTTAAAGACGGTGATGACGCATGGGAAAAAGATGGTGACGATTATATTCGCACTCTCAACTCAATCAGTCAGCTTGCTGAAATTTCAATTGTTTCGATTCCTGCGTATGCAGAAACAAACGCGACGATTGCACAGCGATCATTAAAGCAAGTTATCGATGAACAACAAAAACGAAAGTTAACTCTTGAATTAGAGTTAGCGACAATTTGAAAGGAGTGACTATTTTTGACAGTAGAAGAATTAAAAGCAGCTGCTGAAAAAGCAATTGCAGATGGCGAGTTTGAAAAAGCGGCCGAATTAATCAACCAGATTAAAAACTTTGAAGAAACTGATGTTTCTGACAAGCCCTCAGACGAAGTTAAGTCTAAAGAGGATGAAGAAGTACCCGAAGGTGACAATGAAGAAATTGAAAAAGATGAAGAACCAAAAAAAGACGAAGAAAAAGGGGAGCAACGAAAAATGCCAAAAACAGTTTTAGAACATAACGAAAATAAAAACGAAGAAGTTCGTTCGTTTGCAACATTTGTAAAAACGAAAGGTGAAGAAAAACGAGATGGTTTGACTACTGTAGGTGCGGAAGCAGTTATTCCTATTGAACGCTTAACGACACCTCAAACTCAGCCAGAAACAGTTGTTGATTTACGTACATTCGCTGAAAAAGTGCCAGTTACAACAGGTTCTGGTTCATACCCTGTGTTACTTAAAAACAAAGGTGTCATGATTTCAGTTGAAGAATTAGAAAAAAACCCAGCTCTTGCTAAACCGGAGTTTAAAAAAGTTTCGTGGGCTGTAAAAACATACCGTGGATATATTCCAATTTCTCAAGAGGCTCTTGAAGATTCAGATATTGACTTAGCTGGATTAGTTGCTAATCATGTACAACGTCAAGCGTTGAACACTGCTAACGCTGAAATTTCTAAAGTGTTGAAAACAGCAACAGCTAAAGAATTAACTAGCTTAGATGACTTAAAAGATTTAGTTAACGTAACTATTGAGCCGGCTTACCCAGTTTCTTTTGTGGCATCTCAGTCATTCTTCAACGCTGTAGATAAGTTAAAAGACAAAGACGGCCGCTATTTATTACAACAAGACGTAACAACTGCGTCAGGTTACAAACTATTAGGTCGTGAAATCATTGTTTTAGGTGATGATGTGATTGGTTCTGCTGCAGGAGACCAGGTCGCATTTATTGGTGATATTAAAGCATTTACTAAATTCTTTGACCGCAAACAAGAATCTGTTCGCTGGGTTGACGACAATATTTACGGTCAATTATTAGCAGCATTCATTCGTTTCGATGTTGAGGCAGCTGATACTGACGCCGGTTTCTATGCAACTTTAGCTTTAAGTGACGACGAGGGAAAGTAAATAGCCCTGTCGTAGCAAAAGTTAACGCAACATCGACAGGCGCTAATGTCAGTTTGAGTTGAGGGGGTTATTAAATGACCATCGATGAACTGAAAAACTATCTCAGAATAGATCACAATGAAGATGATAATTTACTCACTATGTTACAAGAAACGGCCAAAGCATACATTCTGGGCACTTTAGAAATATCTGTTGAAAAAGCAGATACTGATAAGCGCTTTGAGTATGCTATTTGTTTGCTTGTAAGTCACTGGTACGAGACGAGACGAGCTACAACGGAGTCGGCTCTTAATGATATACCGTTCGGTGTAATCTCTCTTGTACAGCAGTTGAGGGGGCTAGAGCATGAGTAAATTCATTCAGACTTACGATTTAAGCGAGCGTATTACCTTTATTGAAAAAAAAGAACGACAAAGATGAACTAGGCGGCAATATCGTTATCGATACTGTCGTTTTTTCTTGTTGGTCTAGTGTTCAAAGTCAGTTCTTAAATGAGATTAAATCGACGATTGGAACTGTATTAGAAGATACGCTCACTTTTATTATTCGTTATCAGCAAATTGCTGAAGTTAAGAACAATATGAAAATCGTTTTTGACGGTGAAACATATGAAATTGTGAAAATCACTAAAGGTGTAAGTCGTAAAGATTTTACAACAATCATCGCGAAGGCGGTGAATTAAATGGGAGTAACAATTAAAAACGATATCGGTGTAAGCCTTAGAAAAATGGCCCAAGGCTTGACTCGTCCAACGAATAAAGCGTTGAACGCTGGAGCTGAAGTGTTTGCTGAACGCTTAGAAAAAAATACACCAGTTTTTGATAACACTAAGTATAAAGGTAAGCGCGGAGATTACATGTTCAAACACGCAAAAGATAACGTGACATACGGCACACCTAAAAACGGTGAGATTCTCATCGGTTTTAAAAAGGATGTTGCTTGGCGCGTTCATTTTGTGGAATTCGGCACAATACGTCAAGCGCCTAAACCGTTTATCCAAAAAACGCAGAAACAGGCATCTAGTGAAGTATTTAAAGTGATGCTGAATGAGATGAGCAAGGGGCTGAAACAATGAATCTAGCTGTTGTCCAGGTCAATGAAATACTAAAAAACAGTATGTTGAAAGACATACCTCGTTTTTTAAACTATGTTCCAGAAGACGACCAAAAGTTAAAGAACTTGCCGTTAATTAGAGTAGTTGAAATCAATTCTTACTACTCTGACTTAGCGTCAAACAAAGCACAAACAGTCACATTCAACGTTCAAATCGATGTGTGGACATCCACACTCGCTCAAGCGAACGATCTATATTTCAAAATCGATGAAGTTTTACAAGAAAATCAATGGGCTTGTCAGTATTCAGAACTGACTAATGATGTTGATTTAGAAAACTGCAATCGAATTATTAAACGTTATGAAACGATTCGTTTCAAATAAAAACAAAAAAGGAGTTTTTTATTCATGGCAAGTGTAGGTTTTAAACAAATTATTTTCGCAGAATATGACAAAGATGGCGCTGTAAAAGAAACGTTCGAAGTCAATTCTGAAAAAGGTGGGGCAATCGAGGCTAAAATCACAGGATTAGGCTCTACTCTAAACACCACTTGGGCATCTGACGGCCCATTTCACGTTTTTGCTCAGGGTACATCATCTCCTAAATTATCTTTAGGCATTGCTGATTTGTATCCCGAGCTGTATCAAAGTATGACAGGTGCTGAAGTTAACGAGCAAGGATTTACGCTCATCGGGAACAATACTCGTCCACCGTACATGGGAGTTGTTTTAGTGACTGCTGATAAGGATGGTAATGAATTGTTCATTGGTTTAACTAAAGGTAAATTCACTGCGCCCGATGAAGAATTGAAAACATCAGAAGATAAAGGCGCTGAACTACAAACGGATTCAGTAGAAGGTGATTTTGTTGCTCGTGGCTCTGATGGTTTAGTTGCATCTAAAGCATCTACAGCAAAAGAAGGCGCGACGTTAGAAACTTTCAAAGATTTCATTTTCGGAGCAGCTGCTGCGGGAAAGTAATCGAGCCGTTCGTAACCGCAGTAAATGCTACTCAAACTGGTGCGAACGTTAGTTTAGATTAGATTAGGAAGGAGGATATTATGACCGACACATTTAAAATCTATAAAGGTGACGATGTGATTGCTGAGGGCGAAAGTCCTCTAGCTATTACGGACGTTAATCCAAACACAGAGGTTGCAGAAGGTTCTTATAAAGCAACGCGTGTCGTTAATGACAAAGAGTCTGAAAAGGTAGACATTCCGGCATTTAAGACATTGGCGATTAATCCTACAGCAGTAGCGTTAGATAAAACAACTGTTGCTGGCAAGGTTGGCGAAACAGTAACATTAGTAGCTACAGTTAGTCCGAGCGACGCTACAGATAAAACTGTGGCATGGACAAGTTCAGCTGTTGCAGTAGCAACTGTGGATGCAAATGGTAAGGTGACGTACGTCGCAGAAGGAGAGGCTGTTATTACAGTTAAAACTGTTTCAGGCAACAAAACAGCAACTTGTACAGCGACTATCACTGCAGAATAAAATAAATGACTGAGAGCAGTTAACTCTGCTCTCTTTTTATATTAAAAATATAGTTACATGGAGGAATTACGATGGCGAAAATCATTATTAATAAAAAGGCTTACTTTAGCGAAACTATCAGACTGTCTAAAAAACGAGAGATTTTAAAAATGATTGCTAAATTTGAGCAACTTGAAGAAGAAGGTAACTTCAGCACATTAGAACAAATTGATGCGTTCGATGAAATGGCTGAAACAGTCGCTGGTTGTTATAAAAATGAGAACGTTACGGCAGATGCTATCTTTGACAACTACAATGATTTCGAAGATATCCAAAAACTTCTAGGAGATATTATGGGCGGTCAACAAGACCCAAAGCCACAGACGAAACGGCAACAACACAAAAAGCGTTAGATAATATCGATACCATTTATCGCGATTTACTAGAAAGTGGATGGAAGATGCATGAAATAGATGCGTTAGATGATGATTATTTATATCATCTTTTCAGCGAAAATACTAAAAATAACAAAGTCATGAGTGGAGAAGATTTCTTCAACTCTATTTAGAGGGGAGGTAAGCAATGGTAGAAAAAGGAACACCGATTGGCAATATGGCAGTCGGGCTAACTCTCGATGATACACAGTTTGGAAACACACTGGACCAGATAAATAAACGCGTTAAAATTGCCGAAAGTGCACTGAAAGCCAATTTAAAATCAGTTGGCGATGCCGGCAAAGGTTATGACGGACTAAGTGTGAAAGCTAAGTCGTTAGAAAATGTTTTATCTGCGCAAGGTAAAAAGGTGCAAGAGTTAACTAAGCGCTATGAAGAAGAAGTTAAAGCTAATGGTGAGGCTAGTGACGGAGCTAAAAATCTAGCTGTTCAAATCAATAATGCTCAAGCTAAGCTTTCGGGTTATGAAGGGCAACTCAAAACGACTAAAAAAGAACTCGCCTACGCAGAGCAGGGCATGAATGAACTCACTCAAGAGATGAAAGATAACGAGCGAGAGACCAACAAAAACACTAAGACGTTGAAAGCAGCGGGCGATGAAACTGGCGCGTTTGAGACTCAACAAAAAGGTCTGACCAGGCAACTAGATTTAACTGAAAGAGCTGTCGATGGCCAACGAAAAGTTGTCTCACAACTCACTAAAGAATTTGGCGAAAACGATGACAGTACTAAAAAAGCAGTCAGAGCATTAAACAGCCTTGAGTCGCAAGCGAAGGTTACTAACTCTCAGTTAAGCAGCTTAAATTCAACAGGTAAATCGTTCGATGTAACGTCTAACATTGATAATAATACGCGTAGCTTTAAAGGTATGTTCAGCGGAATATCCGGAATCAAGACAGCCTTACTGGGCGGTTTCGTTACGGCTGGAATTTTTGCTGTTGGTAAGGCATTCGATGTTGTTACCGGCTCAATTGGGGCGGCGGTTGAGCGTGTGGATAAAATAGACGTTGCAACTAAATCACTCGAACAATTGACTGGGTCAGCTAAAGTTGCTGGAGAAGTTATGTCTGATGTAAGTGAAGTTATCAAAGGCACACCTATTGCGATGGACCAAATGACCGATGCTACAAAAGGTTTAGTGGCTTCAGGCATGGAAGCCGACAAAGTTAAAGACGTTCTGAAAGCAATCACCGATTCAGCGTACGGTGTTGGTAATGGTGCTGAATCAATCGACCAAATTTCGGGTGCGTTCAAAGCAATGCAGTCGTCTGGTGTTTTAAGTTTAGAAGATTTAAACAGGCTGATGGATGCGAACGTTCCAGCGCTTAAAATATTAGCAAATCAGTATGGTGTTAGTGTTGCTGATATGAAAAAGAACATATCAACAGGGACGATGGATAGCGCTGAGGCAATCGACTTGTTAGTCGAAGGTATTCAAAAAGGGACAGACGGAAGTGCTGGAGCGACCACGGCGTTAGCTGGACAAGCTAAAACAGCGGGTGATTCAATCAGTGGATCGTTCGCAAACATGAAGTCTGCTATCAATCGTTCGATTGCAAATATCATCACACCGTTCAAGGGCATTATGATTAAATCGATGACTGTTGGCGGACAGGTGATTGAAAAAACTTTTGGCGGTATAGGTACTAATATCCAATGGTTGATGGATAGAATGAAGTCTGTCGGTAACCCTTTTAAAGGTCTTAGTGGCGGTATAAGCATTTTCAAAACAATCGTAGATAAGAATATGCCTATGATTAAACAAGTGATAGGCAACGCTTTGAACAACTTTAAAGTTATTATAGCAACGCTTAAACCTTTCATCGAGCCAATCATTAATCAAATTGTAGGCATTTTCAAAAAAATGTTCACTACATTAAAGATTTTTTGGCAAGAGAACGGGCCTATGATTATGGCGGCAGTTTTAAATATTGTTAATTTCATTCAAAAAACAGTCGCATTTTTATTACCAGTATTAAAACCGATTTTTGCGGTCTTATTGTTCTTGATTAAAGATGTTTTAGGGACAGTTGGTCGAATAATTTCGGGTTCTTTGAATATTTTTATGGGTGTTTTAAAAGTGTTCGCTGGTCTATTCACAGGTAATTTTTCTAAGATGTGGGAAGGTATTAAACAAATTTTCTCTGGGGCTTTTACAGTCATTTGGAACTTGCTAAATTTGATGTTCATCGGAAAAATATTAAAAGGTTTCAAATTGCTAGGAGCAGGAGTTAAAACCGTGACGTCCGGTATGTGGACGACAGTAAAAACATTGTTTACTAAAGGAGTTTCTAGCGCTTGGGGCAGTATTAAATCGTTCCCTGGCAATGTCATCACATTGTTTAAAAATATGGGTACAGGTGTTGGTAAATGGATTACTAACATGATTGACAGCGTTAAATCCATGCCTGGCAAAATGGCCGATGGATTTAAAAGAGGTGCCGGAGCAATGAAAAATGCTTTTACTTCTGTGTTTGCTGCAGTAGCAAAGGCAGTTGCTAAACCGATAAACGGCATCATTGATGGTATCAACTGGGTACTTAAAAAAGTTGGTGTTTCAAAAGGGACATTAATTGGAAACTGGAGTGTTCCAGCCTACGCTAACGGAACTGACGGACATCCTGGCGGACTAGCTATGGTGAACGATGCAAGTGGTTCTAACTATCGTGAGGCCGTTCAATTGCCTGGTGGAGAAACTTTCGTTCCAAAAGGGCGAAATCAACTACTTAATTTACCAAAAGGATCTAAAGTTTTGAACGGAAATATGACTAAACAAATGTTTCCACACTACAAAAACGGTATCGGTGATTTTTTCAGCGGTATCAAAGATAAGGCACTTGACGTGTGGGAGTATGCTAAAGAACCTATGAAACTAGTAAAAGCAACAATATCTAAGTTCACCAGTGGGATGTTTGGCGACATGATGGACCTACCCAAACAAATCGCATTGGGCGCAAAAGATAAAGTGCTTGGTGGAATGGGTAATTGGATTAAAGGTATTTTTGAAGAATCGGGTGGCGATGAGCCAAAAGGCTCTGGAGTGACTCGTTGGACAGGTACTGTAAAACGTGCTTTAAGTATGAATGGATTGCCTACTGACAAACCGTATGTCAACGCTTGGTTACGTCAAATACAGTCTGAAAGTGGCGGTAACCCTAAAGCGATTCAAGGCGATATTGGCGATGTGAACAACGAAAGTGGCGACATTGCAAAAGGTCTTGTGCAAGTAATCGGTGAAACGTTCAAGGCTTACAAGTTTCCTGGGCATGGCAATCGTTTAAATGGTCTGGACAGCTTACTATCCGGTATTAACTACGCTAAATCAACTTACGGTGCAACAGGAATGCTGAATGTAATCGGTAAAGGTCACGGTTATGCCAACGGCGGCTTGATTACGAAACACCAAATCGCTGAAATTGGCGAAGGGAATCAACCAGAGATGATTATTCCGCTGTCCCTCTCAAAACGTTCAAGAGCAGTTCAATTGTTGAACCAAACAATGAACCTGATGGGTGTGAAAGAGAGCGGAAAAGGCAACGTGAACATTGTCGGCGGAAGTGACACGTCTGCACTTGAATCTAAAATGGATACAATCATCGCTTATCTTAAATTGATTAGTAGCAAAGATACGAACGTTAATGTTGATTTAGGAAATGTTGAATCATATGTGAGCAAACAACAAGCTGACAAGTATCGTAAATTAGACTATGCGCAAGGAGGTGCTGTATGACAGACAAATTCATAGAAATGATTTTAGGTACTGATACAGTACCTATTACAGAAAAAAACAGAGTTGAAATGTTAAGTTTTTCACGCGGAGATGCCCAAACGGTCAAGAGCACAAAGACCGTTGACGGTGTTGACGGTGAAATAACTTATCTCAACACTTATGCTCCTTTTGAAATAACGTTTAAACTGTTATTTTTGAGCGAAGATGTACATGATAAAAACTTATTTGAAGATGAACTGATTGAAAAAATACACACGTATGATTCGTATTACATTAGACATAGTTATCATCCAAATAAAAAATATGCGGTCAACGAGGCAACGTATTCAGTCACTGAAGAAAACCCTGGGGCATTAGAATTCGAATTGAAATTCACAGTTTTCAAAGGGTATTCAGAAAGTCTGCATGGATCATTGTCTAGTCGTAATTTCGAAGATGAAAATTTCGACTTTGGCATGAACATATTAAGTGGCGAACAACCAAAATATACGCATACATCTAAAACGTTTAAAATATACAATGCATCGAGCATGACTGTTACACCTATCATGAGACATAAGTTAGATATCACGTTAACATGTGCTGGCAGTCCTAAAATTACAAACAACACGACTGGTGATGTATTCGAATACATTGATACGCTGAAGAAAACAGACACTTTGAAACTAAGCGGAGTTTACGCATATAAAGACGACACGGTGTGTGGAAGGAAAACAAATCACGGAATTATCACTTTGGCGAAAGGTTGGAATGAGTTTACGATATCTGGAGCAAGTGATATAGATATTGAGTTTGATTTCTCATTCATCTACAGGTGATAATATGAGCTATTTAATAGTGAGTGACATTGAGCGTAAGTTCGAAGAAATATTGATAGATATTGATTATGACACATTTTCTTATGAGTATGATAAAAATACGTCAAGGAGCATCAGTTTCGATGTTATCAGAACGCCCTACAACGCATTTAGTTTTGATTTGGTGGGTAATGAGTCGTTAATCGTTTATAACGGTCAGCACTATATCGTCAAAACATCTACCGTTTCGATGGTCAGTACTGGTGTATTAGTTAAGAGCGTGACTGCTCAACACATTATGTATGAATTTCAAAATCATACAGTGTATGACATAGTGGCAGGAGAAAAAGATTACACATTAAAAGAAATGCTAAATATCGGCTTTTCTGGAAACTCATTCGGATACACGTTCGAAATAAAAGGAACTTTTAGCAGCGTTAGTATTTCTGATTTGGGAGACATGAATGGTGTCGAGTTTATTAATGCAGCAATAGACAATTTTGGCTGTATTGTTTTTGCAAACAACAAAAAAATAACATTCTACGACGATGATAATTTCTACAATCTATCTGAAAAAACGTTGCGATACAAATATAACACTGCTGATGTCAAAGTGAGTACGAACACACAAGAGCTAAAAACAGTCGTTCGTGCTTATGGTAAAAAGAAAGATAAGCAAGAGTCAACATACGCTCAAAATAAGACGACTGACTTGTCGTACAACGGTGTTTTTGTGAAAACTGGGACTTGGTACACCGAAGCAGTCAATGCTTATTATACTGCTGATATTGACGTTAAATGGAATGGCGATAGTTTAGACTTTAAACTAAAAAAAAGGCGACAAAGGCGGTCTTTGGGATATCTATCTGGACGGAAAGAAAATAAAAACATTGTCAGCTTACAACAAGTCATCCACGACTGATACAGTCAATTTGACCAATAACCTTTCGAAAGGAAAGCATACAATCAAATGTGTTTTTGTTGGTGATGATCCCGAACATCCGATGCCGTTAGTAGAAAAAACGAAAATTGTTGACGGAAAAAAGGTTAAGTACAAAGAAAAAGAACTGTCTCGTGGGTGCGTTGGAACTGAGACGGCTACTATATTAGTAGTTAACGCTAACACGGAGGGAAATAATGCTTATCATGCTATCGCAACGTATAAATCGCCAAACGTGTCAATGTACGGTGAGCGCATGGCTAAAGCAGTTAAATCTGACAGCATTACTGATGTTGATAAATTAAAGGCATGGGCTAAAACGCAGATACAGGACACGCCAGAAACAGAGTTGAACGTTGCTTATAATGGTGACGAGAACGTATCTGAAAAAGATACCCTTTATTTCATTCATGAACCGCTCGGTTTTTCAACAGACTTGAAAACGGTGAAAATTGTCAAAGGTCATGAATTTTCTCACAAGCAAGTAGATTTATCTTTTAGCAACACTAAGAAAGATATCGTAAGTATCCAGCGTTCAATCGCAAACAAAGTGAAACAAACGAGTAACAAAGTAAGTAATACGTTCAATTCGATAACAAACATTCAACAGATTGCAGATGATGCCTATTCAAATATTTTGGTGACTGAATATGTGGGGAGTGTAGAAGATGACTGATATTCGTATTTTAAAAGAAAAGGGAGAGCGTTACTTTCCTCAAACGCACAAGCAAGCGGTGATAGGTTTAAGTGCTTTAAACATCAACTCGGTTGGTGTTTTTTTAGTATCTGAAAACGAGAAAAAATGGCAGTTAGTCGTTGATGATGAAGGTAATTTAAGTACAGAAGAAATTGTGGAGGTAATTAAATGAGAATTAATTTAAAGAAGAGTCCGCCAATTACGACAGGGAAAGATTTCAGAAACGATTTAGCAGACAATTTCACTAGAATAGAATCTGCGATTAACACGTCAGATAGCGAACTGACAAATCATCAAACTATACAATTAAAAGCGCATAAATCGCGACAAATCACGCATAATGCGTGGGATGTTGAACAAGAATTACAATATCGTGCAGCTCAGGTAAGCAACCTCGTGTTGGGTGCTAACGGTGATGGGATTGAAGAAGTAAAAGATTCGCGTGTAGCGGTGTTCAGTAAAAAAGCGCATGCGACATTAAGCGAACGTTTGCTAGAAGATTTTTCAGCGCTATCAAGCCTGTACATCAATGAGTACTCATTGAACTTAGCGAACAAGCAAGCAGTTAAATTCACTGACATTGGCGCTTCTGTCAATGGTATCATTCGAGGTATTGCAATTGATTCTCGAAAAGATGAGATTTACATTTATCAAAAAGAAGGTAACGGAGCAATCATTTCACGCCACACTTTGCAAGGGGTGATGCTAGATCAAATGACAATTACTGGAAACACAGGTGATAATATTTCGTTGGGATTAATGTTTGTAAATGGTTATGCAACGTTACTTTTCACAGTGAAACGAAGTGATAAATATTACGTTGCATTTAAAAGATATGTAAGCAATACGACAGTTTCGAGTGATTCTCTATCAATTATCGATTCGCTGTACTCTAGTGATGAAAAAGCATCTGTATCTGTAGACGAAATGAATGACGAACTATTGTTCGTGTATAGTAATCAAGCGATTGTTTATAAATTGTCTAATGCTTTGAATAATAAACTAGTAGTTATTCGCAGTTTCATACTTGCTAAAGATGAAAATGGAGAGCCGCTGAAAGGATTCAAGATTTGGGATGGTTACACATATTTAATCAGTGGCACAAAGAGCATTGAAATGACACCTCTTATCTCTGTTTACGATGAAAATGGTGATAAATACTATCATTTCAAACTAGATGATTTCAAAGTAGATAACAGAATTGGTGCAGATTCAACCTACGCCTGGGCGATGGATGTGTATCATGACACTTACACAAATAAAATAAGCTTAGTTTTCGGTGTGACTTATGCTGATGATGTCTTTAGAAAGCAACAGTTATATGCAATTCATCAGCATGGACGAGAATCTGATCACGCTCAAAAAATGATTGCATATTCTCAAAACTACGCGATGACTGATGGTGCGGGTAGAATGTTTAACATCATTAACGGCACTACTTCATTAAAAGAATTGAATCGACCGGGCTCGTACTATATACGCTCGTCACACGCAAAGAGTATCACTGATATTCCTGGCGATTTAAATGATGGCCAGCACGCTTACTTTTTAGAAAACAGCGCCTTCAACGATAATGGTGTTCTTACTCAAAAAATAAGAGTATATACAACAGCATCTGTATCTGACGTCTACGAGCGTAGTTTTGATACAAAAGCAAACACGGTCGGTCAGTGGCAATTCACTCCGATTCTAGGTTTATCTACACCAAAATACATGACTTTACCCACAAGTAAAAAATTAAGTGATGTGATTACACCAGGCGAGCAGTATATCTCGGCAGATGTTATCGCAAATGTTGTTGACTTAGATGATAAGTACAAAGGGAATGGCTATCTTTTTCACTCGTCAGGCGCGATGCCTTCGAACGGTAGAGTTCAAACAATGACGCGTAACTCGACAAATCAAGCCTTACTAACGCTTAAACGTATCGTAAGCGACAACGGAATAACAGCTTGGAAGGAGATGTGATAATGAAATTACACGTACCTGTTAATCAAGAAAACTTCATTTTCAAAACGAGCGATAATGTAGCAAATGAAATTGTTCGATTTAGCGAGAAAGTTAAGAAAAAAACGAAATCAAGCACATTAGTTATACCATTCATCACAGATTTACATTTAGGTCTAATGCCTAAAAATTTAAAGAATCTCAAGAAAGCATCTTATGAACATGTTGAAAATTTAGTTAATGTTTGTCGCTTGATAGATCACGATTTAATTATTCAAAATGGTGATTTGAACGATGGTTCCTCTTTGGAACTGTCCGATTTTTGGGAAGGTAATGAAATGTACAAACGCAAGATGGCTTCTATTAAAAAACCGGTCGTCAATCTACGAGGAAATCACGATGACAACTCGTTAGGTGATAAGTATGAGAATAACGATTTAAAAAAAGTGGCAACATATTCAGAATTAAAAAACTTTTTTTTTCGATGATTATTTTACAAAAGGGAAATTAACAACGGACACTAGCGATAAGCAGTATGGTTACATCGATGCGAAAGATACACGCATCATTTTTATCGATACATTCGACAGCAAACAGGTTTTGCTAAATGGTAAAAATAGATTTGATTTAGTTGATTCAAATGGCTGCATTCAACAAACGCAAGTGAACTGGTTAATAAACTTATTAAAGAACACGCCATCTACACAGCGTGTTCTTTTTGTTTCTCATACAGCCCCAATGGACGTCTACAGTGATACTGAAAAAGCAATTAATACTGACGTGTTAAGTGTCATTATAAAAGCGTTTGTGACTGGTGGTGCTTACGACTATTTAGGTGTAAGTAATGATTTTCCGATTAAAATAACAGGCTCTTTCGCATCTAAAGGTTCTGTTATAGCGTTTGTTCACGGTCATAGACATAAAGATGAATCTACTTTCATTAAGGGAACAAGCGTTCAATGTATCGGACTACTGTGTTCAAAGGCGGAATCCAATGAAAGTTATAGCTATCGTAATTTCGGGACGATTTACGAAGATAGTTTTAGCGTATTACTGATTGATGAAGAGTCCATTAAAATACTTCGTTTCGGAGCTGGGGGAGATATAAATGACTAACATAAGCAAAGTAGCAAAAATAACAACAGAAGTTACAGCAACATATCAACCATTAAGCGACTTAAATGTCGCTTTTTATAATCAAGATATTAACACATCTATTCTACAGTTTAGCGTGACGCGCAATAAAACGGCAGTGCCTTTAGGCAAAACAAACGTTGAAGGCTATATCGTTTTATTGGCGGCAGACGGCTCACGTATTCAAGACAATGTGACAATCACAAATGAATTGAATGGAGTTATTGAATATGTTATCCCAACAGAATTTTTAAAACACACAGGTAAAGTGATTGGTCAGATTTACATTGCAGTAAAAGGGAAAGATGATGTGGCAGTCATGCGACAATTCACTTTTGATGTAAAAAACGACTTGTTAACTGGATTTAGCGCTGAAATTAAGCTTGAGTATATTAAAACGTTTCATGACTTGGAACGGATAATCAATGAGCGTGTTAAAGCGATTGAAACCGCGATTGCAAACGGTGAAGATTACGTTACGCAAATGAATGAGACATTAAGCGCAGGTAAAGTTGAATTGGCGGCAACTGCTACGGCTGCAAAAACAGAGGTAACGACAACTGCTACGACTGCAAAGAAAACAATCGCTGATACATCTAACGCAGCAGTCTCCACAGTTACAGCCAAGGCAAAAGAAGTGACTGATGCGATTGCGGCTGGAGCAGTTGTAAAAACAACAGACACGTCGGAATGGCAGAAATACAAAATTACAGAAGAAACAGGCGCAGCGATTACTGTTAACGGCTTAGATTTGTTAGCTACTAACGACTTAACTATGAAAAACGTATATGTGACTGAAGCTAAAAACGCACCGTCAAACATTGGCGCTTCCGGCTATTTCAAACGAAACGTACGTTCGACAGGTTATATCGAAGTGTTTTACTCGTCGTTCGGAAACAACGCAGTATATCGAAACGCTTATAACGCAGGAACGTCATCGTGGCTTGGTTGGGTACAACTAGCTAATCAAGCAGACGTAACCGCGCTAAAAGGCACAAACACAGGCTGGCTACCGCTAACACTTTTAAACGGTGTGACAGCATCAACAACGTGTTACTATCGTTTCTTTAGTACAAACGGAATCTACTATCTTTCATTGAAAGGTGTACTGAATACAATTACAACACCTAATACAGTAATTGCCAAATTGCCTGCGACTGTCACAGCGCAGTTAGACCGTTCGTTAACGTGGGTTGGGAATACGAGTAATCTAACTAACACAGCAAAAACGAACAGATGGACTATTTCTGCAAATGGCGATATAGCTTTCACATCGAGTAATTTTGGTACAGCTGGCGAAAGTGGCGCATGGAACCCGTTGGACGTCACACTAACACTATAGGAGGAATAATATGTACAAACAAATTTGGTTGTATGACGGTACAGAAATTTTATTAGAATCAAGAACAGAATACGATGAAGATGTATCTACAGAAATCTTTGATTACCCTGAAGAATACACTGAAATCAAACCTGAGGACGGGCTATATCAGCCTATCTTTTTTGATGGTGAAAAATGGGTCGGAACAGATAAAGAGCTTTGGGAAAATGAACATCCACAAGAAAATATTGATTTAGGGATTAATATTGAAGATATCATTTTGATGAGCGAAGAATTATTGATGCAAAATGCAGACTTAGCAGCACGAATTGAAATACTAGAAAACAAAGGGGATGCGTGATATGGGGAGTGCGACAATGTTTAAAATTGTAAAAAATGCTTACGATGCTGGGCGCTACACATTAACTGATATGAAGTTACTCGTTTCGACAGATAAAATCACTTATGAACAGTATAAGACAATTACAGGAATCGAATACATCGTAGATGAGGCAGGCGAAGAATAATATGGAGGACAAAGATACGTTAACAGAAATTCTCATCAAACTAGCACGCATCGAAGAAAACACGAAGGGCCTTGATGAAACTGATAAAAAAGCAGTAAAGGCTTTAGCAATGGCTCATGAGTTGCAAAGACGTATCAATCAAATGGAAATTAATAATAAGTGGTCTTGGGGTTTTATCATTTCTCTAGGGCTTACTATTATTGGTTATTTTTTTACAAAATAGGAGGATGTTTATATGAAAAACTTTTTAGGAATCAACTGGAAAGTCCGTATTAAATCAAAAATGTTTTGGGTGGCCATTATCCCGGCTATCCTTTTTTTATGTTCAAAACTATTAATTGTTGTGGGAATTGACTTCAACTTCACGCAACTACAATCGCAGTTATTAGACATTGTAGGCGCGGTATTCAGCGTTTTAGTTCTGTTAGGTGTCGTTATTGACCCAACAACCGAAGGTGCTACAGACAGCTCACAAGCCCAAAAATACGATAACCCAAAAGGAGATAAATAATGAATAAAACAATGAGTGTATTAACAGCAAGTATTTTAACAACAAGTTTATTGCTAGGCAGTGTGTTACCCGTAGCGGCTGCCGATATTAAGAATCCAAAGGTTGCGGATGTATCGGAATGGCAAGGGAGTATCGATTGGAACAAAGCTAAGGACGACCTAAACATGGTAATCATTCGTGCTCAGTACGGCACTAATTACAAAGATAAATATTTAGACCGTAACCAGGAACAAGCGATTAAAAACGATGTTCCGTTTGGCACGTATGCCTACGCACGTTATATTAATGCAGCCGATGCGAAACTCGAAGCAAAAGAGTTCTACAAACGCACAAGTAAATCAACGAAGTTTTACGTTGTGGACGTTGAAGAACTGACGGTAACCTCAGGAACAATGCGCGAGGCAACAAATGCATTCGTTAAAGAGTTGCGATCGTTAACTGATAAAAAGATTGGTTTATATGTAGGGAATCACACATACACGCAGTTCAACTTAGATACTTCTAAGTTTGACTTTGTATGGATTCCAGCTTACCGAACAGCCGCACCCGACCACAAGCATGATATTTGGCAATATACGGACGGTGGACAAGTAAAAGGTATTACAGGCGGTGTTGATTTAAACAAGCTCACAAACGATGCTAAGCCGTTGTCTTACTACGTTGGTAAAACAGAGGCAAACGAACAAGCGAATGATTACACTGAAGGTGGCTACTCTGTCGGTCAATCAGTGAAGTTGCTTAATAAAGCTACTCACTACCACACCGGGCAAAAAATCGATGCATCAGTTAAAAAACAAAAAACTACAAAGTATTAGAAAACAAAAAGTGATTGCGCAGTCACACTCAAAACAAGCTGTATTACTTAGCGGCATTAATTCATGGGTGTTGGCACAGGACGTTGCGAAAGTAACAGCTGCTGCGAAATGATAACTATTACAACACAAATCCGAAACGTGTCA
>NZ_AODH01000077.1 GCF_000525915.1 Brochothrix campestris FSL F6-1037
TTTTGTTCAACGGTAAGTCGTATCAAAACACACGAGATGGCTTTATGAAGTGTGTGGATGCACCCCAACGGTTGATGAGTGTTAAACGGC
The DNA here is from genome assembly GCF_000525915.1 of Brochothrix campestris FSL F6-1037. Lineage (GTDB taxonomy): Bacteria > Bacillota > Bacilli > Lactobacillales > Listeriaceae > Brochothrix > Brochothrix campestris. The sequence goes on from NZ_AODH01000077.1 coordinate 91, forward strand.
TCTACACCAACATCCGTCATGTCCAAAATGACAAACGCTGCTTGATTGCGAAGCGATGTAAACTCGGCCAACCACTCGAAGATGTAAAACACTATTACTACAAGCACAGAAAGTCTCTGACACGTTAATTTTTCTTTGTTTACACTGTGTGTTTTGACACACGCATTAAAATCATAGACGGCTTGTTACTTGTACGACTGTAGTTATTGAACGCTGTGAGAGGCTTCAAAAAAAGTTGCTAGTAAGCGGCAAATAACAAGATGCTCGACATGATTTTTGTTCTTTGAAAACTAAATAATGTAAAGGTCACTGCGTAACCCAACCCTCGCAGTCAGCGGTTTGTTTAGGAACAAACGACTTTCTAATTGGTGCTAAAATGACACTTTGGTTGGAGGCACATTAAAAGAATATGTACACTGTCGTATTCACTCCTTTGAGAGTTTCCAGTTGTCGGACAACAGTATAAACGAGACTTTAAACCGTCACATGTTAAGAAAGATGCCACGATATTTAAACAGTCCTTGAAGTGAGATAGGGGTAGCTCCTAAAGCTATCGTTAATCAAGCGACAAGAAAAAAGAGTGTTTGAATGAGCGTGTTTGCTTAACTAGAGTTGCAAGGGAACAGCTGCTTAAACCTTGCCTAGATTATCCGTTAGGATTGTTTAGCTGTGCTAATTTTTTTATTATATATTCGAATCAGAATATAGAGTGTAAACAAAGAAAAAAACGATTAAAAAAACTAAGGAGTTAGATGCTATGTATTATGCAATTGGATCAAAAACACAAAAGATTTACATGAAAGACGGGAAACGAAGCAAGGTGATGACCTACATACAGTCTATCCCTTTGCCATTGCCGGAACTGATAACCATTCATGAAATACAACATACAAAAGAGTACCGTATTATTTTCAAAGAAAAAGGGACAAACGTGCGTTACAATACCTTACTAATACTTAAAGAAAAAGAGTTTGAACTCTCAGAAGAAGCAGTTATTACTGCGTTTGAGAAAGTGAAACAACTTTCAGAACCGTTCTCTTTGATGATGAAAGATCACAAGCAGCGATTAAGTGCATTGACATTAGATCAATCCATCCGAATTCATGTGAGTGAAAACGTGAAACACAGTACACGAAAGACCAATCAACGTCATATTAATCCTGAAACTCAAATGAATAAAGCGGTTCAATTAATCCGATTCTCGAATGAACAACACCGCATCTTTGAACACCTTATGAAAGAGTATGACGTGAAAAATAACAGAGAGTAAAAAAGAGAAAATCGATAAGAGATTTTCTCTTTTTTTGTGCGAAAAATTAATTAGAAAAGGAGAAGTCACTAATGTATTACGCAATTGGACGTTATTCAAAGAAGATATATGCCAAATCGCTTAATCGAGAGGATATTTACACGTATATTAAGCAGCTTCAAATTCCTTTCAAAGAACCTGTCAATGTGATTGAAAGGCCAGTCAAAAACAACGATTGACAGAACGTGTTAATCGCCATTTGTTCGCCTTGTGAACGTTTTCACTCCCTTGATAACCAAGGGGCTGTCGAATGATCTATAAGGGTCAGAAACGCAGCTGAAAGGCTTGGAATTACCTATTGCTGAAGGAGGTGGTTGTTATGGGAGTACAAAGGTAACACACAAGAGACTTTCTTTTTGAAAGGAGAAAAAATGGCGAGTAAACAATTCATTCGTTTTTTAATGCTAACCGTTTGCCTCATGGGTTTTCTTTTAATCAGTAATCAAGTATTGGCTGATACACAAGAACGTGAGAATGCAGCAAACATTGATTTAGATCGACCTGAACGACCCGAACAAGCTACTGTCAATCCGTTGTTACGAAGTGGTTTAACTGAGCTGCGAAAGAGTAGTAGTATTGTGGGCAGTCCAAATCATGAAACAACGACATCAAATACGGTCATTCCCGAAAAATATGATTTCATCATGCACTTTTCAAAAGAGACCAAAGTAAAACCATTTGGGACAACATGGAAGATTCATGATGAAAACTGGGGTGGGGCTTACAGTGGGTATACGGTTGTAAAGCCATCTGACAGTTTAAAAGGGAAAATCGGTGTGCTTTATACAAACGTTGCAGAGTATCAAGGACAGAAAGTTGACCTGAAAATAACGGTGACAGGTTGGTCTCAATATTTAAATAAAGGGAAAACAACGTTAATCACTTACGGAGATAAAGGAATTAGTCATTCACAATCAGGCTTCAACTATGTGAATCAACGTTGGGAATTTATCAACCAAAAGACAGGAAAGCCTTTAAGTGTGGAAGGATTTTTTGTGACATTCAATGATTTAGATTCTAATCAGTCGATACAGTTAGACAAACAATCTGTCACGAACACTGAAAAAGTGTACGCACCTAAAAATTCAACGATTCGTTATGAAGGTCTCAGTGGGGAACGTAAATACTCCAATGAAAATGGGGTCAATTCGAGTACAACTGATGATAAGTATGCGATGACAATCACCTTTAACAAGGCCTCACAGTTTAATTTTAAGTGGGGAAAAGATTATGATAAGGCAGGTTACAATAAAGATTGGTTCTTTGATCCTTCGTGGACAGGGGGCGATTATTTAAGTTATGTCGATACAAAAATCGCTCGAACAGAAATACCAAAACCAACTAAGTCGATAGTTGTAAAAGACAAGTTAGTCACAAGTTCGGTGATGGATAAAAAAACAGATGCGATTGATTATCGAGTCAATCATCGTGTCCCTAAAGAACGTTCGGATTTTTATTACAAATCGTACACACTAACGGATACGTTAGCTGCACCACTTGAATTACAGAGTACGAGTATTAAAGATGCGAATGGAACAAATCGAAACAGTTACTTTAAAGTCACACAAAGTGGCAATGAAATAACGGTAAGTGCCACATCGGCCGCATTAAAAACAACAGGCTTCTATGATAAAGATTATTCGTTTAATTTCAAAACGAAAATTAAAAAGAACTATAATCTTGAGCCGTTGATTAAAGATAAGCAAATCATTTTTCTTAATAAAGCGAGTGTCAAAGTCGATAAGACGTCTAAAACGACAAATGAAGTGAAAACCGTATTAAAAGTCAAAAAATTGACGGTTATACACTATGACAAAACAGATAATAAAGAGTTGAAGAAAGAAGTCTTTACAAAGTTTAAAGGCGATAGCTACAAAGCTGTGCCGTTAAAAACATTGAAAAATAAAGACGGGTATCAATACGTGAGTTACGATGGCAAAACATATGAAGGCACGATGGGTGATTCAGATATTACCTTACGTTTACCTTATGTCATTCCTAAAGTGACCGTTAATTCCGAACGTATTGAGATTCTAACCAACAAGGCCAGTCAATCCACAGGTCTTGAAACGAAAGTGACACTGTCTAAATCAGATCAAAATAGTAGTCATGCTGATCTGAGTCAATTAAAGTACAAAATCAGTATCAAAGACACGGCTGAAAATAAGATTGTCGCTTCGGAAACACGCTTATATAAAGAGTTTAAAAAAGAGACGACTTTTTCATTGCCTCTAAAAACAAAAAAAGCGGATGAAAAAATTCCGTATCAAGTACTTGTTGAATTCGTTGATAATAAGACGAATATTAATGCCAACACAGAAACAACAAACTTTAAAACACATGGGTATACCGCCTCTGAAAAACGTTTTTCTAATGCCGACTTAAAGAAAGGGGCATTAGACTATAAAGGGGTGATTCAAACGATAAAAAATCGTACGGATACACAAGTGAAAGAAAAGTTTGAAACATTCGCTTTTAGCCTGAACGATCAAATAAAAACAAAAACAGGCTATGGCTTTGAAATGAAGTCAGATATGACATATACCAACGAACTGAGTAAGCAAACCTCTTTAGACTTGAAAATGAAAGTGCCTGAAAGTTTTGTAGATAGTTACCTTGATTATGACATTGTGAATAAGCAGCTAGCGATACCGTTAGAACAAACGCAAAAGAACAATGAAACAATCAGCAACGGTATTCAACAATATGTGGCTTATGATTATCCCGAAGTGTATGTCGAAGAAAAAACAGGGTCACTTTTCACACGGAAGCAAGTGCAAGAAAACGATTCTAAAATTAAAAATGAGACTCTTTTTGGTGGTCGCAAGTGGTACGTTCCAATTTGGCATGATTTAGGTCAATCTTCTTTTGAGATCGAAACAGAGAAGCCGATGGGTGTCCACCAAGTGACAATCGACATGAAACAAGACATCGATGTCTATGCTTATATGTATGCCACGATAGATAGTGAAACGCAGGCAAAAGATGAATTATTATTACAGCCGATTTATCCTGATAAGCAAAAAGTCGAAGGTTGGACAGCTGCAGAACAGGCATGGTTGAAAAAATAAACGGAGAAGACAAGCAACGGTGCTTGTCTTCTTTTTTATGTGACAAAGGTGTCTATTTTTGAAGGAGGTGAACAGAAATGTTAGATCAAAACACAGACAGAAGTTGGTGGATGATTGGTGCAGTCATCGTAGGTGCGGTATTGATTGGATTAGCGAAAGTAGCTTTTCCTGAAGTATTTGAAATGGTTATGACGTTCTTTAAAAACATGATTCCAAGCCAATTAGGTTAAATAATGAGTGAAATAAATAAGAAATGAAGGAGGTGAACAGAAATGTTAGATCAAAATACAGACAGAAGTTGGTGGATGATTGGTGCGGTCATCGTAGGTGCGGTATTAATCGGATTAGCGAAAGTAGCTTTCCCTGAAGTATTTACACTTGTCATGGACTTCTTCAAAAATATGATTCCAAGCCAGTTAGGCTAAATAATGAGTGAAATAAATAAGAAATGTGGGAGGTGAACAGAAATGTTAGATCAAAACACAGACAGAAGTTGGTGGATGATTGGTGCAGTCATCGTAGGTGCGGTATTAATCGGATTAGCGAAAGTGGCTTTTCCTGAAGTATTTACACTTGTCATGGACTTCTTTAAAAACATGATTCCAAGCCAGTTAGGCTAAATAAACGATAAGACCAGCGATCGTCTGGTCTTTATTTTTTCAGAGAAAGAAGGGGTAACATGCTCGCTGATTTTCCGAAGAAATTGATTTTTATTTTTCTAGGCATGTTTTTGATACTCGGTATTGGCACGTATGTCATGAAAAATTATCAATCAGATTCATCAACACAAAGTATTCAAGAAACATTAAAAGCCACAGCTTTAGAAAACAGAGACAATTCTTCACGACTTGAAAAAGGTACATTTAAAGTCGTTAAACCTACGTTTGAATCTGATTTCAAAAAGAGTATGGCCTACAACCGTAATTACAAACTTGATAAAGAAGCAGCGTACACGTTTGATTATTTAGATGACGGTCAAGGTGGCATCAAAGCAATTAAAGTCAAAGTGACGGATAACGGTGAAACGTATCAAGCAACGTGTGTTTTATCTTTAGGACAGGATTAAATGAAAAGGTGGTAGTGGTATGAAAGTGAGAAACATAGAACCAAAGGAAACAAAAGAAGTAGCAACTCCAAATAAACGAATTGAACGTCATAAGCCTATTTCAGATAATTTGTTAGAAGAAATACAAAAAGACATCATGTCAAAACATGCCTCCCTCGTTATTCAAGCGAGTGGCCGTAATGGTGAAGCTAAACGCGTACAACTTAAAGCAATTATCATGAAGGAACATCGAGGGACAATCAAAAACAGTGCCGATATTGCAGAATACATTGTGGCTGAAATGGTAGGGACAGGGGTTATCGAATCGATTATGGAAGATGAAACGGTGACTGATATTTCGTGGAACGGTACATTTTTAACGATTGAATCAAATGATGGCCAACGAACAATGTCTTTGTCTGATTTAGGGTTGGCCACGATGAAAGATGCCGATGACTATATGAGTAAAATTATTAATAAGTTTGCGAATACAATGGGACGACCGTTTGATGATGCGAATCCATCACTCGATGGCTTGCAGGGAAACATACGGATCAATGCCATGCACAATAAAGTATCTCCTTCAGGAAAAACGATGTCGATGCGTATTGTCCGACCTAAACTCGCTTTGAAACTCGAAAATTTTTCGTCATTCGCTCCTGATTATATTTATCGGTTTTTAGAAAGCATTATCAAAACACACGCAAATGTGGTTATTTCAGGTGAGACAGGGACAGGTAAAACAGAATTACAAAAACTGTTATTATCTTTTGTGAATAACGAAGACAAAATCATCATGATTGAAGATGTTCCTGAAACACATGCGAAAAAATTGTTCCCTGAGAAGGATGTCTTTGAATGGCTCTCTACACCACAACGGCCAATTGGTTTACTGGTCAAAGATGCGTTACGAAATCAGCCTAAATTCATCATTGTATCTGAAACACGAGGGGCGGAAGCTTTTGAAATGTTACAGGCGGTCTTATCAGGGCATTACATTGTTACGACCCTGCACTCAGTGTCCGCTGATGCGAGTCCGAGACGTTTTGTGAATATGTGTAAGTCAGGCTATGACATTGACGAGAACGCTACACGAGAGGATATTTTAAGCAACTTTGATTTTGGGATTCACATCAAAAAATTAAGAGTCAATGGGAAGACGATTCGTTTTTTAAGTGAGATTGTGGAATACAGTCCGACAGGAAATACAACGATTTTCAGTCAAAAGTATCGGAATGGCCAATTCATTCATGATACACAGGCTGTTTCAACGGCTTTTCAAGAACGAATGGCAGAGAAAAACATTGTGTATGACTTACCACTACTACAAACAGGTGAGGAGGAGATAGCTCATGAGGATGAAAAGTGCTAAAACTCAAAAAAAAAGGGGTCTTTAATGTAGGTGAACTACAAGCCTATGCGGTTGCTTATGGTAAACCGTTAGGAAAAAAAGATTATTTCACACTAATTATATCCCCTGCTTTTTTCCTTTCTCTTTTTAGCTTTTTGTTGGTGTATTATTGGTGGGTTTCACTCATTATTTTCATCGTGGGTTTGTTCTATGGGTTGCGTATGATTCTTCCTAAAACAGTTAAACGAAATTATGAAATAAGAGCGTTACAAGAACGAAATAAGTTTATCAATAACATGACACAAATTTTAACTGATGAGGAAAAAACATTAGTTAAAGCACTGTCTCAAGCAAAATCACGTTGTGCAGGCGAACTTAAAAATGACTTGAACGTCTTAGAAGCGACACTTTTAAGTAGTGATATGGATTCAGTGAAAGAAGCATTCACTGAGCTGAACACGAAATATAAAGAAGATATTGTTTTTTCTCAATATGCAGAACAACTTGAAACAGCTGTCGTTGAAGGGAAAACCAATATTGATACGTTTAAAGACATTAAAACCTATCACAATGATTTAGTGCGGAAAACAAAAGAATTTCATGAGATAAAAAATGGCCACAAAAAAGATATGACACAAATGTTGATAATTATTGTGCTTTTTATCTTGGCGATTACGTTTAGTTTCAGTTTTACAACCTTTTTTGAAGCGTTTGCGAGAGGAATCACAGGTTGGATTACGTCGTTACTCTTTTTTAGCATGATTTCTCTTTTTTTACACAAGTTTGTCAAATTGTACTTTGATGATTCAATCATGGAGGTATCGAAATGAAAATAAAAACAAAAAAAACAGAACAGCAAGCAGGCCTACGTTTAGGGGCATTGAAAGAAACCAAACACAAAAAGAACCGATTTGAGGATACACATTTAGAGAAAGAAACGACTTTAACCGTTAGAAAAGTTAAAAAGATAGCCGATAACGCATGGATTCGTTCAGTAGGCGATACTAATTATCAAATGTTGCTTGAGATGGGTAATTCAAACTTTGCCATTATGCGTTGGCAAAAATCACGGATACTAAAAATGATACTAACGGCATTAGTTTTCTTTGTTGTTGGTTTTTTCTTTTACAAAAAATTAATGTTGATTGGACTCGTTCTTCCGTTCTTACTCTATTACATGCAAGGAAAGTCGATTGTATCAGGGTATAGCCGTTATAAATTCCAACGGCATTTACAATTCGCCAAATTCACACGACTACTCATTCCTTATCTTAAACAGACGAGTGCAGGGGTGAACCTTTACAGTGTGTTTAATAAGATTGTGCCTCGGTTAGAACATGAAGCCGATCAAACGTTACTTCTCACACTGATGAAGGAGATGTCAGATAAACCGAATTCTATTGTGCCTTTCACTGATTATGCGGAAAAAACGAGTGGGTCAGATATGAGTGTTCTTTTCATGTCTACCATCTTTGATTTACGTCAAGGGACAACCGATTTATCAGTCATCATAGAATTAGGTAAGATTGCCAGTGAAGAATTAATGGATAGTATCGATCAAATCATCACATTTAAGTCGAGACGTTTCTTGTTGTTTCCAACAAAAATAACAATGACAACCTTTCTTGTGGTCATTGGCTATGCGATTGCCGTCCTTATCTACAATATTAAAGACATTAATCTTGGCATGTAGGCTAGAAAGTAGGTGACAGTGTGCAAGAACAGACAGTTTCAGAGTTTGTTAAATGGTTTATTGGTTTGATTTTGATTTTTGGTATGGTTTCAATCGCTCTCTTTTTATACCAATTTCAAGATATTAACACGTATAAACAACAAGTGAATTATCAAATTGAGAGGCAAGGCGGCCTGACCAAAGAAGCGATTGCAGCATTGAAGAAAGAGTCTGAGGATAATTACAATGGTCGTTACACCATTAAAAGCGACAAGTTGAATCAGAAAGTTCAATTTGGCGAACAAGTGGATTATACAGTCGTATCTAAAATAACTGTTTATCTCTTTGATATACCCGAGGTAACCATTGAACAAGCAGGTTCAGGAGTGTCACAGGTGCGTTAGGAGGGACATCATGTTAGAAAATAATACGGCACGATTTGTCTTTCTTATTTTAGGGGCAATCGTGTTGAGTGCAGTTGTTGTAACCCTAACTGATAGTTGGGAATCTATTCAAGAGGGGTTTAATGCCTTTTTCACACATAAACGACAGAAAATGTAGTCGTACCAATAAAGATAGTGGTGATTTTATTTATGATTTTAAGGAGAGAGTCTTAATGATGGAGAACACTTTTATGGAAGATATAAATTTTTCAAAGTATTTTAAGTTGTGAAATTATTGTCTATTGTTATGTAATTGCATATTCATCAAAAAAGAGTTATAATTATAGTACAACATATAGTACAACATATAGTACAACATATAGTACAATAATTATAGGCGGTGTTAATTATGGAAGCTGTGGCTTACTCAAATTTCCGAAAAAATTTTAGAGGGTATATGAAACAAGTGAATGAAGATGCAAATCCTGTGATTGTAACAACGAAAGAGATAGATGATACAGTAGTGGTCATGTCTAAAAGAGATTATGATTCATTACAAGAGACATTGAGAACATTATCTAACCCATATTTAATGGAAAAAATTAGACGTGGTGATAAACAATTATCCGAAAAAAGTTTTAAACATCATGAGTTAGTAGAGGTCTCAGATGATTAAAGCATGGTCAGATGATGCATGGGATGATTATATGTACTGGCATAATCAAGGTGATAAAAATACAATAAAGAAAATAAACCGATTAATTAAAGATATCGATCGTAATCCATTTGAAGGAATTGGGAAACCAGAGCCTTTGAAACATGAATTGTCAGGTAAATGGTCACGTCGAATTACGGATGAACACCGTCTTATTTATAGTATTGTAGATGAGGCGCTTTATATTTATTCTGCAAAAGATCACTATTGATATTTGAAAGCAAGATAATACTAGAAACACACTAAAGAGGTGACGGATGTCATCTCTTTTTTGGTATTCAATTTTAGTTTAAGGAGGTGAAACGACATGGCAAGTAGCACGGAACGAAACAAAGAGATTAAAACAGCTGTTACATTGATTCTCAATAAAAAGAACATCAAAGTATCGGCTTGGGAATCTGAAATTTTAGAAAAAGCAAGAGAAGAACTTTTTATTAAGGAAATGATTCACCCTGAACGTATTCGCAAAGCGTTCTCAGAATAACCAATATGAAGCGATGAGAGTTGAGACAATGTCTGAACTCTTTTTTTATGACAAAAAATAAGAAAAGGTGGTTTTAAAAATGTTAGATAGTATACATGCAGCTGTCACAGGTGCTTTATCAGGCAGTTTTGATTTTTTAGCACAGATGGATTTAATGGATTTCTTCTCAAATACAAGTAAGTTTATTGCTTCTACGACAGGAAAAATCAAAGGATTAGTTTTAGTAGTCGCAACACTTTGTGGTGTGATTGTTGGTGCGATGATGATGTTCGGTGGCGGTGTTTCTCAAAAGGCTAAAGGTTGGTTAATGTGGATCATCATCGGGTGTTTAATTGCATGGGGTGCGGCAGAAATTATGAGTACGTTAAAATCAGTGTCAGGATTCTAAATAACGACTAAAAAAAATAAAGTGCGGCAATTCATTTTGCTGCACTTATTATTTAAAAAGGAGAATAAACTATGTTTAAGCCAAAAGAAAAGAAAGAAAAAACAACCATCACTTTGAGATACAAATTTAAGTTTATCGACTTACCAAAAAAGGTGAATCGTAGTTTAAAGAAATTGAATATGAAGTCGTTTTACGCATTAACTGAAACACAAGAATGGTTAGAAAAAATAAGTACGCTCATTAGTGAACCTATCTTAGTCACGATTGCATGTCATGACGATGAAGCAGGGGTTGAGTACGAATTAGATGGTGTTAAAATTTATGCCGATACGAAACCTAACTTGCTCGAAATTATTGAGCAACAATTTTTAGAAGCTGAAGAAATTCAAAACAGCAGTCATATCGTGACCACGATTAATCGTCAATATCAAGACGAGGTGGCAAATGGAGGGTATGAATTTGTTGAAGAAATGCTACCTGAAACATATCCAGTCACAGATATGTCTACTAATGAGAACGAAGTTACCGAAGGTGATGATGAAGAAGTCGATGAAGTAATCGTCCCTGAAGAAACAGAAGAAGAAGCACTTCCTATTACTTTGCCTTCAGAAGACGATGAACAGCTTGATTTCGATGAAGAAGAACCCGAAACGATGATTCAAGGCCATGTTGACCCCTCAGAACCTTATAACACACAGCATAATGAAGGGGTGGAGTACAGTGCGAACTATAGTGCCGTTGTCCAACCGATTCAACAAAAACATACAGTCGCCTTTCCTGAATATGAAAATTATCATAGTTTAAAAGATGTTCAAGCGATTGAAGAAACGATTACACGCTTTCAACAACGTCTTCAACCCGATAACCTTGTTAAAATGTTGGGGTTAACAACTTTAGCAGATCAGTCAGATAATAAGTTGAAAGAAATCACCTATCACTTTGCAATGAACTCGTTGAATGAACAAGAATTTGTGTTGTTAAATGACCATTTCATCAAAGAACAAGAACGCATTTTGAAGATGAATAATGGCCAACTATCAAAAGCTTACGAAAGTGCGATGTTAACAAACTATGAGCAAGAAGTGCTTGAACTAAAAGCAGAAGAAATTGAGACGTTAAATAGTCAGGCACAAGAAAAAGTAACCGCCTTTGAAACAGAGCAGACTGCGTTGTTTTTATCGAAAAAAGGCAAACTACAGGTTGAGCATGAAGCACAAATTAAAGCACTAGAAAGTAAGCAACACAATGAAATGGCCTTGTTTGAGGCTACGGAAAATGAACGGTTAAATAATCTGAGTGCGCAGGTGAAACATAATGCCGAAAAAGAAGCGACAGAACATATTGAACGTTTGAAAAAAGAAGAAGAATACAAACTGAAATCACAAGCAGTACGCTTTTTAGTTGATGGGAAACGAGAAATGATTGATTCAACGATTACTGAGCTAGACGAGGCTATTAACAACGTATGGGATCACACGTTAGATGAATTAGAAAAATTGAAAGAACGATTAGCTATGAAAACACCTGAATGGCGTAATGAGATTCAAGAGCAACAAATGATGCGATTGAAAGAACAAGCAGAGGCACGAGAACAACAAAAAATTGATTTAGAGCGAGAAAAATTAGAAAGCGAACGAATTAATTTAGACCGACTCAAAAGCGAAAATGAAAACTTAGTGTATGAATTACGTGAAAGTAAACTAGATAAAAAAGGACTTCAAAATGAAAATGCGTTATTACGAGAAAAGAATGAACAAGTCGGTGTGTTTTCACGTTTCTTTAAATAAGCGAACGGAAGAAAGGATGGATCGAAGATGTTACTCAATCGAACGGATGTCACAGGGTATATTTCACGTATTAATGGCCATATGAATGAAAAAGGGACGGCAAGTCAGATTTATTTTGATTTGCAAGTCCCTCGCTATGCTCCGTATTTAAACAAGAGGGTGTATGATGTGATTCAATGTCTGATTTCTACAGCATTAGACAAGAAGACACACAAGCCTTTGTATCCTTTATATGGTCACTTTGCAGGTAAATGTATAAAGAACCAAAAAATACGTGTTGAAGGAGTCATGAAGGGTTATAAAGAAACGTTGGTCGATGGGAGCTGGTATCGGGACGTACCTCAAGAGAAACAAGACGAGACTGAACGCTACTATCGGATAACGAATCAATTAGAAGTCACTGGTTTTGAAATATTAGAGACCAAAGAAGTGGTGGAAGAACGGATGAGTCGCTTCGAGCAGCAAAGCGAAACAGACATCAAGTTAAACGAAACGAACGATATAAATCCTTTGTTTGGAGAGGCCATTGGTCAGCGTTATCAACCGTATGAGGTGATGGAATGAAGGTCACCCCTTTGAAAAAAAAAGAAATCCCCTTTAGAACAGTTAGTGAAGGTGTCCAAAGGGTTAGGGGCTATCTCATTTAAACGCTTGTTGCCTGCGAAAAAGACATTCCATACAAAAAACATTGAAGGGGAAGCATTGCCTGATGAACAGAAAAGGTGGGATCGTAAGCGACTCCTTCTTTTTTTACTCATAAGCAGTGTGCCTCTTTTTATTTTGACCTATCTGACAAATATGGTGATGCAAGTGATTCAATGTGTCACAGATAAACGTTATACAGTCTTATTAGAAGCTTCCAATTATCTTAATGTTTCATGGTTTTGGTTACCGCCCTTTTCACTGGTTAAAACAGCTCTCTTTTATTGTGCTATTTTATGTGTCATGACCCTATATTTGTACAAAAAATGGGAATATAATCGTCCTGAATTAGCATTTGGACAAAAAGGGGACTCACGTTTCACAACAATAACCGAGCTGTTGGAACAATATAAAGCCATTCCACTGAAAAGTAAGCCATTTAACGGCTATGGTGGTGTGCCTATCTCTTACTACAAAGGAAAGTATTTGATTGATACCGATACGGTCAATTCAATTTTCCTAGGGGTTAGTCGATCAGGGAAAGGTGAAATGGCCGTTGTGACGTTAATTGATAATTTAAGTCGAGCTGAAAACAAATCAAGTATGGTGGTTAATGATCCAAAAGGCGAGTTGTTCACAGCTTCTAAAGAGACCTTAGAGAAGCGAGGCTATAATGTGATGTGTCTGAATGTACTCGAACCACTTGAAAGTATGTCTTATAATCCTCTCCAGTTAATTATTGAAGCGTATCAAAAAGGCGATGAACAAGAGAGTGCTAAGCGATGTAATACATTTACAAGTATGTTATTTGCGAAAGGAATGGGTGGTGATAATGAATTCTTCTATAGCTCTGCGAAATCAGCAGTCAATGCCATTATCATGACAATCACGCAAAAAAGTTGTGAGGAAGGGACACCAGAAAAAATCACCATGTATAATGTGGCTCAAATGCTTAACGAGTTAGGCAGTTATAACTTTGTTGTTGGCCAAAAAGAAGTGAACGCTTTGGATGAATATTTTAATACTTTGCCTCAAGGAAATATTGCCAAGCTACAATATGGAGCGACTTCTTTTGCAGGAGATAAGGCGAAAGGCAGTATTTTAGCAACAGCCTCTCAATGTATTGATATGTTCACCTCTGAAATGTTTGGTAAGATGACCTCTAAAATGTCGATTGATTTAAAACAAGTGGGCTTTCCAAAATCACTTGAGTTTCAGTTTGAAGATTACTTGGTGGGTCAACGTGCCACAGTCAGTTTTATGACGACCGAAAATAAAGTCATCGCTCAGTATATCCTTAAAATTAAAGCGAAAGGTATTTGTATTCTTAACTTTAAAGACACGTTGAAAAGTGGGTTTAAATTAACGGTATCTGTCCCTTACTTCAAGGTCTATTCTGAAAAGGGGCAGACCTACCGCAAACGAACATCAGATTTGGTGGGGCATGAATACGTGCTTAAATTTAAAGAAGACCATGAAAAAGAAACAGAGTACGACACACAAGTGAAACTGCTTAATCAAAAACCACTTGTGTTCGAAACAAATAAGGAACAACATCCGACAGAAAAGTATCTTAAAAAAGATGATTTTGTGTTGAACTATAATGAAAAACCGTCAGCCGTCTTTATGATAGTGCCTGATTATGATACATCGAACCATATTATTTGTTCGGTGTTTATTAAGCAGCTCTATACAGAGTTAGCAAAAAATTGTTCAGAAACAAAAGATAAGAAATGTGATAAACGTGTTCACTTTATCTTAGATGAAGTCGGGAACATGCCTGAAATTGCAGAATTAGATAATATTATGACAGTTTGTTTAGGTCGTAACATGTTGTTTAATCTCTTTATTCAGTCTTACAGTCAACTGAATAAAATTTATGGTGATTCGTCAGAAACAATCAAAGAAAACTGTCAAAACCATGTGTTTATTGTATCGACTAACAGCGATACGATTGAAGAATTCTCGAAAAAATGTGGGTATAAAACAGTTAATTCTACGAGTACCAATGAAAAACAATACAGTTTAGATACAGGTGTCAGTCGAAGTGCCGATCAAGAGCGTATTATCACTCCTGAGCGACTCTCGCAGTTGATTCCGGGGGAAACGGTTGTCTTACGAGCGTTACATCGAAATGCTCTCAATGGCAATAAAGTCAGACCGTTTCCAATTTTTAATACGATGGAAACCAATTTACCGTATCGTTACCAATTTTTATCAGAAGACTTTGATACAACTCGTGATTTAAATGAGTTGGATATTAGTAGTATTCATGCCAACTTTAGTTTGAAGAAAAATCAAATTGATTACAGTGACTTTATTTTGAATAAGAAAGCTAAAACCGTCTACATTCAGCGACAATCGCAGAGTACAGAAGAAATACTGGTGGCGACAGAAGAAACTGAGGACGTTACAATGGAAAAAGTAGTGGCCTTACTGAAAGAAACACTAAAAGTCATTGAAGTTTATAAAAGACATGAAAACATTCAATCGGATACATTAGAAACAATCTTACAAGCTATTCGAGACGATTTACGAAAAAAACATGTGAGTCAATTAAATTTAAGACGAATCGGACAATGGTTACAAACGAATAATGCAGAAGAACGGTTAATTTTCTCGATTGAAGCCCTTCAAATTCAGTACGAAAAAATAAATAGTTAGGACTCAAATCCCCTATGGTATACTAATTGTGTAAATAACTAATTAAATATAACTAGGAGTGGTTGCATGAAAAAGATAATGATAACCTTCGCTGTTTTAATGAGTGTAGTATTAGTTGGATGTGGCAATAATACCTATCAAAGCGAAATTGATGAAGCTGTGAAAGTGTTGCAAAAAGAAGGTTATACAGATATAAATAGGGACAGTATTTCGGCTAATGTATATAATGACGGTTCGTTTATCATAATAAATAATGATGTTTATGATAGATATGTAGAAAAAGACGAAAATGGTAAATATATAAAGTCTAGCAGTGTGAAAATTGAGAAAGAACTGAAAAAAAAGTAATACAGTAGAAGTATACTCTGAGAAGAATGGAAAAGAAATAAAAAAATAGATGGAAAGAGCTGACTTATAAAGTTAGCTCTTTTTTTATGTGTAAAATTAATGATTAGAAAGGAATTATGATGAAAAAAACAAAAAAAAAAATAAGATGGTTAATCTTATCACTAATGATGTTGATAAGTATCTTTATTTTGAAACCTTTGACTGTATGTGCAGCTTTATGGGGAAATGATAAAGATACAAAAGAGATTATCACTTTTTTGGATACGCACTCTAATTGGCTTAACTACAGTGATGATATTTTAACGAATTCACTTCATACAGCTGGTTGGTGGCTTGTTAAAGGGATGTATCTTCTTTCCGTTAGTTTGGAAAAACTAGTGGATAAGTCGCTTGATTTACTGACTTTCTCATCGGGGAATTTGGCAGATGTAGGAAGCATCGGGAAAAGTGATTTAGATATTGTGAGTTCAGGGATGATAAATACAATTGTCATTGCGTTATTTACACTAACACTTGTTTTTTTAGGCCTTAAATTTATAATTGGAAAAACACCTCCGAATTTCAAATCCGTAGGAATTAATTTAATGATTTCAGTTGTACTGATTATGGGATTGCCTTTTATTATGTGGGAATTAGGAAATGTTTCCAAGTCATTTTATACAGAATCAAAAGCTTTAGCTACCGTGAATGGCAATTCAAAAGAGGAATCTTTGTCATTTGGACTTGTGAAAAACAATACAGCTGATTTGTTGTATCTGACAAAAAATGGTTACGATCCGATAAAAAACTCGGCAAGTAACAGTGAGGCTAAGAATAATATGTCTGAAAAGACATTTTTACTCAGTGGGACATCTGAGATTTTAACAAAAAGCGTGTTAGAAGAAATAGAACCTAAAGATAAATACAATGAGAAAGAAACAGAGGCCTTAACCTATAAACTAAGTACAAATTTAGATGGTAAGTTATCGGCTGTGAAGACTGAAGACAGTATGTGGAGCGTATTTTCGGACAGTTTGAAGGGCGGTTATCAACGGTTCTCTATTCCAACCTTTACCGTTTTAGTTGGATTAATTGCAATTTCCGTTGCCTTCCTATTCTCTATATTAACAATTGTCACAGCGACATTTGAACTAGGAGTGGCAAAAATCGTGTCTGTTCTTGTGTTTGCAACGGATTTAGAAACAGGAGAAAAGACAAAGACCGTTATCCAAGACATTATGACTGCCTATATGGTTATCGCCTTTACAGGTGTGAATTTATCGCTTTACTCTCTCTTTGTGAGCTATATCGGGAGCAAAGACATGAATCTTATTTTATATGTCCTTTGTATGATTGGTGCGACCTTTATTTTAATGAAGGGTAGCAAGACCATCATGCGTTACTTTGGTGCAGATGTCGGACTATCAAGCAGCATGGGACAACTGATTGCGACAGGTGCTATGGCTAAAATGGCACTGAGTGGTTTTGGAAAAGCTAAAGAAAAAAAAAGGGCAAGCATCTAAAGGCGATCATCAAGATACGTCAGATGAACGTGGGACAGATCGAACAGATAAACAGTTTGGCGACTCGATTAAGAACTTTAAGAAAAATACAGGTGCAGTGGCCAAAACAATGGGTGAAGGCATTAAAAGTACAGCGAATATGACAGGTACAACAATAGGATACGCTAAGAATAGAGGCCTCGGAGGCATGGTACAAGATGGTAAAACGGAAGCTGCCTCAAAAACTCAAGATGTGTTATCGAATACAAAAGAAAAAGCAAAAGAGTCAATCAAAGATGCAACAGATACATTGAAGAAACCATTTGTATCTTCTAAACGAGGTATTGATGATATGAAGTCTGAATTCTCTAAGGGACATGAAAAAGGAACAGATATGGCCACTATTAATGCAGGCAGTCAGGATATTAGAAAAGCATCAAATAAAGGACAAGGAGTATCAGCTGTTGAGGAATTAGAGAAGAATACGAAACGTACAGATGCTAATGCGAAAGGAAGTACACCTAAGACGCATGAAGTGAAGGAACGTATCAATGCTTCAGGACAAGGTGCTGACTCAATTGAAGAACTTCAGAAGAATACGAAACGTACAGATGCTAATACGAAAGGAAGTACACTTAAGACTCATGAAGTGAAGGAACGTATCAATGCTTCAGGACAAGGTGCTGACTCAATTGAAGAACTTCAGAAAAATGTGAAGCAGGTTAATTCTAAACTCAATACAGGTACAGGTTCTCATACAACGAAAGAACGAATTAATACGCTATCAAGTAACACAACAGGGACAAGAAATGTATCAGAACGAGTACAGTCATCACCAAGCAGTACAACAGGGACAAGAAATGTATCAGAACGAGTACAGTCATCACCAAGCAGTACAACAGGGACACGAAATGTCACAGAACGAGTACAGACATCACCAAGTAGTACAACAGGGACACGAAATGTCACAGAACGAGTGCAGTCATCACCAAGTAGTACAACAGGGACACGAAATGTCACAGAACGAGTACAGTCATCATCAAGCAGCACAACAGGGACAAGAAATGTATCAGAACAAGTAAAAACAACAAAAGAAGAACAGGTCGTCACGGAACGCAAAACGTTGTCAGGTTATAACAAGCAAATTAAACAATCAAGTAGTCAGACTAAGAAAAAGAAAGCAGACAGTTTGAAAGATAATCCGTTTTTCGACTAAGAAAGGAATGAAAGTTGATGTATACAAACCCTAAAAATATTAAACAGGAGATTAAAATTCTCTTTTTCTACTTTGTAGACATTATGATTGTAATCGGTGGTTTTATTGTAGGTGTAGGGATTAGCAAGCCCTTGCACTTATCCTTTGGGATGACCTTGTTTTTAGAGATACTCACCACGTTATTTGCTTTATGGTTGTGTGTGAGAGCGCCTAGTCATCCTAACGAACGGAATTTATCGGTGCTTATTCATTTATTTAAAATGGATCGAAACCACCATCATTCAATTGAAATCGAACGTCAAAAATAAACGAAGCAGTCCTCTGAAAAGAGGGCTGTTTTATTATAAGTGGAGGCTCATGTATGAAAGTTAAATCAAGTAAAAAAGAATTAAATTTTAAGTTAGATGACATTCTTGATTTTTTCAAGACAAAAGATGTGTCAATGATTGAATCTTTACCAATCAAACGGATTTTACAGAATGGCATTGTTGTTGATAAAAAAGATCACTATCAAGCCTTTTTAAAGGTCAAGACAACGGATTTAACATCGTTATCTTCAGATGATTTTAATCGAACCGTGAATAAATTCACTTATCTATTGCGAGTTTATACTGAACCTTTGAAAATCATCTCATTAACCTATCCAACCGAGGTTAGGGAACAGTTAAGTTATTGGAAATATCGCATTGATGTAACGAAGAAAAAGTTATATGCGTTAGAAAAAACAAGAGAGTATGAAACGTATTCTCGAAAAGAAGAATACTTACGCAATCAACTCACTTTAGCGTATGAAAATTACAATCGTATTGGTTATGTCGGAACGTTAAAAGAGCTTACCTTCTTATTTGTTGTGTATGGAAAAACGCAGGCCGAAGTGGTCAATCGAATCAAAGATATGACACAGTATGGCGGTAAAGAGTTAGGTCTTGGTTTGTTAGATAAAGAAAAGGTAACGACCGTACTAACAAAACTAAATAATATGAATGAAAAAGATTAGGGGGAATACAGATGATAATTAATCAAAAAGAAGCTGTCCGACTCAAAGAGTCAGGTTACGATTTAGAATTGATTGAAAAAATTCAGATAAAAGGGGGAGCGAAGTTCAAATTTGATCGGCATATGTTGACAGGAAATGGCTATGTGTCTTGTCTAGTTGTCCATGAATTTGCCGAAGATGTTTCTTTCAAGTGGTTAAGCGACATTATGGGTATTCCTGATACAGTGGCAACGTTAGATTTAGTCACAGCGAATAAAGAAGATGTGGTTAAAAACATTAATAAGAGTATTTCAGAGTTAAGGTATCGTACGGAAAACGAACGGAGAACCACTGATAAAACAGATGCTTATAATGAACAATTAAACTTAGAAGAATTTGCAGCAATGATTACTCAAAAAGGTGAAATCGTTAAAAATATGACAGCTCGTATTTATATTTATGATGATTCTCTGGAAGAACTTGAAAAGAGAGTCACTCAGATACGAAAAGATTTAGGCAGTATGAATCATAAAGCTGTTGTGCCACTCTTTCGTTCTAAAAATGATTACCAATCGTTGTTCAAAGATGGTGTTTCTCAATTGGAAGGGTCATTTGCAATGCAGGGACAACCGATACCCTCGACTAATATTGGTGGCGGTATTCCATTTCATCACAAAGCACTCAAAGACCCTCAAGGGTTTTATTTGGGACAAACATCCACAGGTGGGGCATTTGTGTTTGATCCGTTTCGATCAACAAGTGAAAGACGTTCGTTTAATGGCTTTATCTTAGGAAAGATGGGCTTTGGTAAATCAACGTTACTGAAGCAGCTACAAGAAGGTCTTAAAGCAAAAGATGCCTTTATTAGAGGGTTTGATAAAAGTGGGGAATATGAACGACTCGTAAAAGAAGAAGGTGGTGTCTACATCGACTTGTCAGGTGGCGATAAGAAAATAAATCCTCTTGATATTATGGCCACTGTTTTAAATAAGGATAACAGTATTGATGAACAAAAAAGCTTCTTAAATCATTTAACTAAATGTTCCAATCAGATACGAAATTTAGAACCTGAAATTGATAATAGTACGATTACTGAATTTGAAGATTTATTAAGAGAATTTTACACAGATAGAGGCTTTATTCCTAAAGACTTTCTAAAACAAACAACACCTAAACATTTGAATATCTGTCGGTTACCAAAAGAACAATATCCCACGTACACCGATTTTAGAAACTATTTGGATGAAATTAAATTCACGTCTGCGACACCTGAAAGAATTCGAAGCCTCGAAATCATTCAAGTCACGGTCAATAGTATGTGTGAAAACTATGCACAAATCTTTGATGGGGTAACAACCATGCCTGATTTTGAAAATGAGAAGATTGTCTTTTATGACACGTCCAAATTATCAAAATTGAAAGAACCCATTTTTCAATGCCAACTTTTCACAGCTTTAACCATCATTTGGGACAATGCACTGAAGAACGGAAGCACGCAAAAACAACTGTTGAAAGAAAATAAAATCACTCAAAAAGACTTAGAATACTTCATGGTATTACTCGATGAGTGTCACAACTACATCAATCCAAATAACGTATATGCGTGTGAATACATCGCTACTTTTCAACGAGAAATGCGTAAGTTCCGAGCAGGTGTTTACTTTGCGACTCAATCGCCACAAGAAATCATTCCAACGCAGGCTGATTCACGAGTGACAAAAATCATTCGTACTATTTTTGAATTATGTACGGTCAAAGTGTTATTCAACTTAGATGCTTCTATATTAAAAGAAATGAAAGGTATTTTAGGCGAAACGGTTACTGAAAGCGAAGTGATGATTTTACCTGAGCTGCCAGTTGGCCAAGCGATTATTCAAACATCTTCTCGAGATTCGTATTTAGTTAAGTTTGATCCTGAAGAAGATCAGTTAGAACGTTTTGAAGGCGGTCAATAATATAATAACTAGGAGGTATAGTTATGATTCATGAAAGAAAGGATTTTGAATATTTAATCTGTACGAGCAGTGAAGCAGACGAAGTTAATCATCAAATATTATTAAACTGTTTGAATGAAAAATACCCTTTTTTTGAAGGAGATAGTGATAACCCTGAATTTAAAATGAAACTCATTTCAGAGGAAGCAAAAGAAAATGATGTTATTCAATTTTCGTTTAACATAAAACGAACGTATCGACTGAATAGTATAGAAGTGTGGAAAAAAGAAAAGGGTTCAAGTAGTCGCTATGATAAAGGGATTTTATTTTACGAAGAAAATAGTGAGTTGTTGCTTGGACGTTGGGGGGATTGGTTATTTAGTGAAAATGATAAGGAATTACAAGAAAAAGATAGAAGAATATCAAAATTAGAAGGAGCATGCGAGTATGAAGGAAGTTAATTTATATGAGGCTATCGAGATAAAAGCTAAACTGAAGATTTTCCTATTCATCAATGGGGATGTCAGTCTTTTGATTCATGCGAAAACATTACTAGAAACCTCTGAGTGGCTTGAAAAAAACCACTATATTAGAAGCGATGCCTTTACTAGTGGTAGTTTAATAATGGAATTAACAGAAGAACAGTACCATAACAAAGTACAAGTAGAAAGTGGACTCAGAAAAAAAGCGATAGAAATATCAAATCAACGATTTTTTATATCTGATGATATCATAGAAAAAAAATCTCAGATGAGAGAAGTTTGCATTACAAAAAAGACTGGATTTGAAACACTTATTATTCGTAAATCACTTATCTTCATAGATAAAAATGTTAGTATACTAATTCTTGCGGATAGTTTTTCAGATGCTGCAACATGGCTAGAATCAGAGGGTTTTATAGAACAGAAACAGGCATCTAATAACATGAATTATGTTTCTAAAAGATTGATGTTTCAACTAGAAGATGATCCACTCGACTGGTGTTTTTTGGTGAGTGAAGATATAGGAGGCTGTGCAGAAGAATATGGAGAAGTTCCTTTTCAAGGATTAGGAGGTGGAATTTCGCCTCCTAATTGGGAACAAGCTAATATAGAGCTGAAAAAGTTAATCAATGATTAATATTTCAAGATAGAAATAAACTTTTAGGCATATTATTTTTGTTGAAATCAAATCTTAAATCACGAGAGTTTTTTTCAAAAGTACCCACATAGTAAAGCATAAATTTATAGTTGTTAAGGTCAGAATATGTTTCTGCCTTATTCGCATATTTCACAAGTTCCTTGTAGAGCGTAATTTTTTTTATTGTTTCTAAAGTCACTTTCAAATAAAAGAGTATAAGGTTGATATGAAGTATCGTTAGCATTGATTACTGTAGAATGTATGAATGACAATCTAAGCACTTTCTGTCCATTAAAATTAACCCATTTTACAATGGCATCACCATAATAGATAGAATAAATATTGTCAATAAGTTGACCACCTATAGGAATGAAAATATCTTCAAAAGTAATAGGTGAATGTGTCTTGTCCAGTAAGCTAATTGAGGGGTCGTTCATTTGATATTCTTCAAAGAAATCAATCAGCCGTTTGATAGAACTGATATGAGGTACTCTTTTTTTACTTGTTAGATTAGCCTTTGTATCTTTGTTCTTGAGAGATACATTTTTAACATTTGAATTGTTAGATTCAAATGACTGTGTAGCTTCTTTGTTTGGAGGAAATCCTTTCCCTTTTTCAAAAGACATAATGAATGTATTTCCTTCTTGAGTATAGTAAGCTGTTTGCTTCTTTTCATGTTTTCTTTTTTCAGTTCTATCAATGACACGTCTACAATGATTAGAGTGATTTTGTTGTTTAGACCGATTAGAGAAATACGGAGCGATTCTATTTGCATGGTTAGTTTCATCTGTAAAATCAATACCAATATTAATACAAGTAAGCTGTAATTCACAATTTGAGGCACAGTGAAATTCGTTATTTGAAAGAAGTTCTTTTGGTATGACCTTACCAAACTCGCTTTTTCCTATGAACATTTCATTGGCTTTCTGAGCAGTCAAATATTTATTTAAACGTGAGCTGAAAACTTCATTGTAAGTGACCATTTAACTATCATTCCCTTCGTTAAGTGAAAAATAATGTAGTGTCTCAGAGAATTTTACCATAAGTTATAACAGTTAAAAAATCATAAAGGAGTCTTTGAATGAGTGTATCTAAAAAAATGTTAAAAAAAGGAGCTTCTTTGTTTTTAAAGAAGCTCTTTTCTGCGTACAGCGTTTATATTGTTCCTGCAATTCTCATCATCATTGCGTTATTCTTTGTTGTGGTTACGGTTGTAGGATTCATGGCTACACAAAGTTCTAATGAAGAAGGCATAGAAATAGGTGGTGGAAAAAAAGAATTGTCTCCGAGTGTTCTGAAATGGAAATCACAGGTTGAAAAGGAAGCAAAAGAACAAGACGTGTTAGACCTTGTGCCGTATGTTCTTGCGATTATTCAAGTTGAGACCAACGGTAATTCGAAAGACTTGATGCAAAGTTCTGAGTCCGCAGGATTACCCGTAAACTCCTTAGACGAGATTGGTTCGATTCATCAAGGTATCAAATATCTTAAAAGTGGCTTTGACAAATTAAACACTAGTGTGGGTGGCAAAGATATTCTTGGTGTCATCCAGTCTTATAACTTTGGAATAGCTTATGTCGATAAATTACTATTCGCTAATAAAAAGCACACACTAGATTTCGCTGAAAACTATTCGAAAACAGTGGTTGCTCCTTCACTTGGAAACTCAAGTGGCCAAATCTACTCATATATAAACGATGTGTCAACGCTGCATGGTAAGCCCTATTTATATTTGAATGGTGGTAATTTCTTCTATGCAGAACTTGTTTTAGAATATGTTGGCACAGGGTCAGGAAATGGAGGGACACCTATTAATCCACAAGATTATTATAAGGATTTGATTGCTGAAGCTGAAAAATATGAAGGTAATCCTTATGTTTGGGGTGGCTCAAATCCATCAGAAGGGTTTGATTGCTCAGGACTTACACAATGGGTTTATGGTAAGTCAGGGTTTCAAATAGGACGTGTAACGACCGATCAATATACGAGTACACAAAAAGTATCGCTCTCAGATGCGAAGTCAGGAGACTTAGTATTTTTCAAAGGAACATATGGTTCGCCTGATTATATTTCGCACGTGGGTATCTATGTGAACGAGAATACAATGTATGATGCGAATGATTCAGGGATTGGTTATCACAATTTAAAAGCAAGTTACTGGCAAGAACACTTCGACAGTATTCGTCGAGTACAAAAATAATGAAGGTGGGATTACTATGAAAATCAAAAAGTTACATTTACAAATAGCGACAGGTGTTTTAATCTTTTGCTTGATTGTGGCAGGCATCACGTTAATGAAGAACAAACAAAAAATGACAACACTTGAACAGAGCTACTCAGAAAAATTGAAGAAAGAACAGACTAAACAAAGCCAATTAGCCACTGAAAACAAGACGTTGAAAACAGAAGTGCAAGCAGTAAAGAATAACGAACAAGAAAAAAACAGTCAAAATTTCGACTCGATTTCATATCAATTCATTGAAAATTATACGACTTATGCGACTAAAAACATTAGTAATAAACGAGAGGTACTTTTAAAAATAGCCAACGATACCGTGGTCAATAAGATTGTTCCTGAACAACAAGTGGCGGATATTGCCTCACAACTGACCGCAAATAATAAAGATAAAAACATTTATAGTTCTGATTTAACTTTTGAAAGTAAACTTCTGACAAGCAAAATTTATCGAGATGTCACAGGGAATAATTCGTGTGATTACTTTGCTCTTGTGACCTATGAAGTGTCAGGGGCTAGTGGTAAATCGGAACAACAAGTAATGCTGGAGTACGCACTCGACAAGTCCGTTGATGGCAAAATAAAAGTGGTGTCGTTTGATTATCATACGAGTGTCAATTAAAGAAAGAGAGGCTATATACAATGAAGTTAAGTAAAAAAACAGGTACAACACATACTAAATTCACTAAGAGTAAGCAATATATGCTTACTCTTTTTATATTCTTTTGTGTCTTAATGGTGATTATTATCAGTCCCAAACTGATGGGTAAAAACTATGATTACGACACCATCACATTGAATGAAGATGAAACATTAGGAGCTGACTTTTCAGCACAAGTGACTAATATTACCTACAACCCTTCAAAAAAAATAATGAAATTGGCTTTTAAATATAACGATCAAAACGTGATTAACCGTTTAAGTAACTTGAAAATCAGCTACGATTTTAAATTTATTAATAATCAAGAGGCTGTAGATAGTCGTAAAAACAGCAAAGAAATTAAAGTGAGCGATGACTACATTGTCGTCTTTGTTAAGAATGTTCCTGAAGATTTTGGAGTCATGTCTTCCACAATTCAACCTCGTTTAACTCATGCGAAAGCCGAAGAAAAACAAGAATTTAAAGAAGCAGAATGGAAGTTTTATGTTTCTCAAGACGATGTGAAAATTGATAACGCACTAAAAATAGTGACTAAAAGTGAGCTAATCAATGAAGGTGTTCAACAAGAAATTAATGATGTGGAAAAAGAAATTAAGAACGTTAAATCTCAAATAAAAGAAATGAAAGTTGAAATGTCATTAACTGAAAAAGAGATTGAGAGTAAAGAAAAAGACCTCGATTATCAGACACTTGAAGAAAAACAAGAGACAACATCCGATATTAATTCGTTAAAAGGGAACACCTTGTCTTCAAAAAGCAAGATAACTGAACTCAATGAAAAGATTGAAAAGTATCAACAAAAAATCAAGTTGCTTCAGACAAAAATGGTGAAATAGAGCGTGGGACTTGTGTGGGACATTCAATTTATCACAGTGGGACGTGCGTGGGACATTGTATTTTA
>NZ_AODH01000078.1 GCF_000525915.1 Brochothrix campestris FSL F6-1037
GACGTTGCGAAAGTAACAGCTGCTGCGAATGATAACTATTACAACACAAATCCGAAACGTGTCACCTTGAAGAAGGCATCTACACTTCGCAAGAAAAACGCGCAAAACGGAGCTGACTGGGATAAGCAATCTAACCAGGTAGCAAGTTTCAAAAAAGGCACTGAATTTGTCATCACAGGCATTAAAAAATCAAGTGGTGGCACACCTCGTTTAATCACGCAATCAGGTCACTTACTCACTGCGAACAAGTCGTACGTTCAACAAACGACTGTGACAGTTTCTAAGCAGTACTACACTGTTAAATCAGGCGATAACGTAGAGTTTATCGCTAAAAAGTATTCAACTACCACAGCTAAAATCAAGAGCTTAAACAAGCTTTCAGATGTGAATAAGATTTACATCGGTCAAAAACTACAAGTGAAGTAAAACTAAGCCCTACCTCTTAATTGAGTTAGGGCTTTTTTTTGTTTAGCCCATGTCTTTTTCAAGTTTTATAAGTTCGTTCAATACATCGCCCGGTGTTTTATTGATAGTTGTTGCTATCGCCTTTATTACAGCAACGCTTGTTTTTGCTACTGGTTTATCCGCAGCCGAGTAGATAGTTGTAGCTGATACATCAGATGTTCTCGACACCTCAGCGATAGAGCTATCATTTTCAATTAAAAGTTCTTTTATTGCTGAGGCCGCAATTTTTTTACGTGCTTTTTCTTGCGTTTCACCATGCCCATAAGTCGCATCAAGAAAGTCACCTAAGTTAGGAGTTGCTTTGATTTCAGCACTTTTTATATTCACTTCTTTAGTCCGTTCAGAAGTCGATTCGTGACATTGAACTCTTAATAAGTCGCCTTTTTTATTGTAGTTAACGATATAGTTTTCGTAAAATTCTTTTTTAGTACCACTTACAAAAACTAGTTTTTTCTTTTCTTCGGCAGTTAACTCGTCATATGTTTTTACTGCTTGTGTGATAACCCCGTTTTTAGCTTGTGTTTTAATAATCATTTTTAATCATCCTCTCTTGTCTATATTTATATATTACGATATATCGTAATTAATTGCAAGCGATTTGATTAATTTGTTTAAAATTAAATCCTCTACCAAAACGGCAGAGGACTTTTTATTTCATATAATAGTGTTCATTTCTTCCATTTCATCATACACGTCTGTCACTCTTGCCGAGACCGTCGGTTCTTCTGGTTCGTCATCAGAGTAGTACCAATCAATAATCGGTTGATAGTTCCCTATCAATGCCTGGTCGGAACGAACAATCAATATATCACTGCTTAAATCTAACGTGCCTATCTGCAATTCTTCTTTTAGCTCTTGAAGAAACTCGCTGTAGTCATACGATATTTTCATGAATAATCACCTCTCTTTGTTAAAAATAATATGCACTATCTTATGCACTTCATTATACACTAACGCTCTGAAAACCGTTGCTACAACTAGTGTATATTTACTGCACATAAAAATAACCACACGACTGATTAAAAGTCGTATGGCTAAAGTATTTCTGTTTTAAAGTTGGTTAACATAATACACATTTGCGGAAGTTGTTGTGTATTTTTATTCAGTGTTGGGTTTAATTATTTAAAAATAAAAAAATGATCGTTACAATTTTTACTAAATCAACTTCAATTCGGAATCCGTTATTTTTAGAAATGTATTTAATCATGCCTGCACCTCCTCCTCTAATATATAAAGCGCTAAAATCAATGTTTTAGTGCGTTTTTCAGTAAAAAATTTCTTCTTACATGTATAACCTCCCAAAAAAAGTCATTTTCGGTACAAAACAACGCAAAAAAAAACCGCAAAGACTATTGCCCTTACGGTTTTTGTTTAATTTAAGTCATATTCTATTTGTTCTTTCTCTTTAAATACGCTTTTTTTCTACTTTCAAAACCACGTTCATAATCACGAATATCTTCAGCTTCAAGCTTGTCTAATGCAAATCCAATGAGGTCTGATATAGCTTCATAAGAATATTGATAACCTAATGTAGCCATCAAAGAATCTAACTCGAGTTTCGTTTTTATTGGAACTCTTATTGTGCTACGATCATTAGGGTCTAATTTTACAGAATCATCTTCTACAATTCCAGCGTAGACCTCTTTCGGCTTTTGCATTTCAACATAGTCCGTCGACACTTTATTTGTTCTAAACATCCCCATTTTTTCACTCATTTGTTTCACTCTCCAATATTGTTAATCTTTCTAACAGCTCATCGGTGATTGGTATCATTGTTTTATTAGCTAACTGCTCATTCCAATACCCCTCAACGCTCAATCCATTTCTTACAATAGTTTGTATACGTTTAGTATATTTTACAATGTTTTTGAACATGTTTGCTTCACCAAAAATTTCATAAGCATCTGCAATAACTTTTTTGTCTGAAGCTCCAGACGAATCAAATTCGTTCGGTAATATACCAACAACTTCAAGTTTTGAGTCGAATTTCTGAACTAATTCTGATAGTTGTTCTTCTATATAAACTTTAGCTCCGTCCAAACTGTCAGAGTGAGTCTGAAAAGCTATCAGTACGTAATCAGCACTATATGAAGCTAACCTTGTAAAATCTGAATCAGTTGGCGGTGTATCTATGAACACAAAATCATAATTAGGTTTTACAGTGTCAATCAAGTTTTTAAAATGTTCCATCTTACTTTTTTCAACTTTATAGTAATTTTCATCTGTAATTTCAGCCACTCCAAATTTTTTACTTAAATAAGTGGGATAACTTTTAAAATCAATATGAGAAGGTAGAACATCAAGATTTTTCATTACATTAACAACTAAATCGTCTATCTTACCATCTCTTATACCAGCCATCAATGTTTTTTCAATAATAAATATTTCATTATCATCAGCAGCTTTATATAACTGTTTTGTAATAATCATTGTCTTTGTTAAATTCGCTTGCGGGTCACCATCAATCACTAAACATTTGTAACCTTTTAACGCTAAATGAAATGGAATGTGACGTGTTAATGTTGTTTTACCAACGCCACCCTTTCCGTTTGAAATTGTAATCGTCACAGGTCTTTTTGCTTGATACATGATTACACACCCTCTCTTTTTATACTCTCATTGTACACTAAAAAAAATAATGTGTAAATGTAGAAATGTGTAAATTTTCATTTATGCAAATGTGTAAATGTGTAAATTTGCAAATGTGTAAATACAAGTGTCATAAAACGTTGTTGTATAGGCATTCTCACAACTCCATGTGTAAATGTGTAAATGTGTATTTTTGCATTTGTGTAAGTGTGCATTTGTGTAAATTTACACATCTGTAAATATTCGAATTTAGTTGTTACATTATCAACTTAAAAGTGCTACAATAAATATATACAAAAAAAGTCACTCGCTACCAACGAGTGACTTAAAGGTAGAAACAACCACAACACCACCAAAGTGAGAGGCATTTCAAATATTTAATATACTCTCATTGTAACTTAAAAACAGTTACATTTCAATACGGTTGTTTCTACCTCCACTAAAAAAATACTGGAGGAGTTTATTATGTTTAAACAATTAAGAGGGAAAGCGACATTTACAAATACAAATGATCTTAAAGCAACAATTGAATTTTATAAAGCTGAGTTAGAATTGAAAGAAAGTGCTAGAAATGTATTAGGTTACTTAGGTACGTGTGCAATGCACTCACGAGGCGCATGCACTGTTTTGTACTCAACTATAGCTGATAAGCTGTTCATCAGTCTATCAACTGTTAAACGTGCAATGAAAGCGTTAAAAGAGGCTAATGCAATCAACATTGAACACCGCTATTCTAAAAGTTACGGTGGTGGCGCTGGAGCATCTATAATCACCATTTTACCAGCGAGTGAAACTCATATTGCCACTGTAGTTGACACTTTATGTGATGAGGTAGATGCCTACAGCAACAACGACTCAAGCGATGAAATTTCAATCACATCTGTTTTATCTTCTTTAAAAATCTCTAATAATTATATTAAAAACAAAGTTGCTCAAATCATCTTCAATAAACGTCTTAAAAAACAAGTAACTATTAACAAGAAAGCACAAAAGAAACCTGTAAAAATGTTCAATTGGTTTGAGAACAGAGATAAAGCTAATACAAAGCCATTATACAACCCGTGGGCGTAGTTTACTCCAACCGGTAGATAAATACATGTAAATAAAAAAAAGAGAGCTTGTAGGCTCTCTCGTGTTGTTATAAGTAGATATTACCGTCAGCATCTGCTTTTTTTCCAATAGCAACTAACCCTTCAATAAAACCGATGAGCGCAGGTATTCCTGTCCAGCAGAAAATAACGAATACTACTCCTACACCTATTTTACCTGCGTAAAACTTGTGTACGCCAACGCAGCCTAATAAGATAGCTAAAACGATATAAGCCACTTTGCTGACTTTTTTACCACTAGTGTCAATATTATCGTTCACAAATGTTAACTTGTTAATGATATATTTGCCATTGTCGTCGAAAACTTCTACTTCATCGTGAACTGCTGGTCTGAAACTAAACTCACTCATTGGAACTTTAATTAACTCACCATCATTTTTTACAATTGTCGCGCCGTCATGCTCTACTTTAATAACTTTAGCCATTATTAATTCCCCCTGTTGTCTATTTGCGTGCACTTTTTTTGTTACTATCATTAATAATACAGTAGTTCAGAGCATAAAAAAAGAACGTAATTACATATCTCTATGTTTTTACGTTCATTTTCTATGTATCTATAGGGTAGTTGAGAAAAATACAACTTTTCCATAGATATTAACTTCGTTAGATTCGTATAGATCGTTCTTGCTGACAGGTATGCTTTTGAAGTTAGGGTTTGATGAGTCTGGTTCAAACACAACGAACTCGTTAATCATGTTAGGGCGATAGCGTTTTAGCGAGTATTCTTCATTGTAACTGAACACAACTATATCGCCATCTTTATATGACGAATTTTCTACAGGTTTTACAACAATAATCGCACCGTCAGGGATAACTTTGTCCATAGACTCCCCATTAACTCTCATCGAAAATAAATCAGAGCTATTAGAATAAGAGCCTAACATTACAGAAGGTATATCTATTTTATCGACGTTCCAGACTTCAACACTCTCCATCTCAGCTAATGTTCCAGCTGCTATCGATGGGTAGTGTGGCATTTTTATAGTACTACCTACACCTTTTCTATGTATTGGTGTTGGTTTTGTAGAAACTTTTTCTGTAGATTTTTCTTCTGAGCTTGAAAGTAATTGCTCTGACTTTATATTTAACCCGTCACAAATTTTGATTATGTTTTCTACTTTAGAATTCATAACACCTCTTTGCAGGATAGACCTGACCGTTGTATAGGGTAGGTCTATTTTTTCTGAAAAATTCTTTATATTATCATATTTATCTTCTATTAATCTTTTTAACTTGCTTTCGATGGTCATGTCACCACTCCTTATAACCATATTATAACATGCGAAA
Organism: Brochothrix campestris FSL F6-1037; assembly: GCF_000525915.1. GTDB lineage: Bacteria > Bacillota > Bacilli > Lactobacillales > Listeriaceae > Brochothrix > Brochothrix campestris. The sequence continues at coordinate 5,451 of NZ_AODH01000078.1, forward strand.
AATCGCATATCAATAAATTAATCAATAAAAATACGAATTTTCGTCTTGACTTGGTGCGAAAATTCGTATAACATTATAAGTGTAAAGTTTATTTTTTTAATAAATGGTACGAATTTTCGTATTAGGAAGGAGTGTTACTATGATAAATCTTGAAGATGTACGTAAGAAAAAGAACGTCACGTTAGTTGATATCGCTGACTTTTTAGGTGTTCGTTACCAAACGGTGTCAGATAAAATCGAAGGAAAATCAGATTTTAAGTTTGGTGAAGCTTTAGCGGTACAAGAAGAATTTTTTTCAGAGTATGAAATTAAATTTTTATTTTCCGAAAAAGGCGTAGAAGTATAAAGGAGGAACAAAACATGCCAATCCTATACAACTTAATTTTAATTGTAATGAGTGCAGCGTTATTCAGTTACTTTCTATATAACATCGTTATTTCAGAATTAATCAGCAAGCGATCGCAAGCAAGTAAATTTGAAAAGATTATTGATGTAAGCAATCAATATCATCGACACGTTAAGGAGAGTGACAAACATGCAGCTTAATGAGCTGAGCGATGATGAAAAGAAAATCATCGAGCTATACCGCGAAGGTAAAAACTTTTATATGTACGCGTGGCGAACGAATGAAAAGGCCGCTGATAAGTTTTGCAAAATAATCGGCAGCGGTACTCAAGATTCAGAAGGCGATTTGAAATGGATACAATCAACGTTGAGAACGGCTGGCGGAAAGAGAATAGAGGCAACGTCGTTTATCACGAACGGAGGTTAAGCATGACGGTGTGGAGCAATGAGGCGACTATATATCTAACCAACGTAGAACTTGCATACGTGTATGAAATATTGAAACGTAGTGACAGTTACGACGATGATGACGTCCGAATGGAACTTCATTATGAAGGTATAAGCACAGCTGATTTACATCCAATTGATATGTACAACGCTTTAGGTGAGTATTTGGACGAAATAGGAAAGGGAGGCTAATTAATGGCAACACTATACGAGTTAACAAACAATGCAACAATGCTAAAAGAACTTGCAACAACGAGCGATTCAGACGCGTTTAAAGACACGCTAGAGAGCTTAGAGTTAGAGATTGAACACAAGGCAGATGATTATGGTCGTGTCATTCAAGAGCTAACAGGACATGCTCAAACGATTAGAAACGAAGAACTTAGACTAGCGGACATGCGCAAGCGAACAGAAAAAAAACATTTTAAACATGAAACAAAATTTATTAGACAGTATGACTGCTACAGATAAAACAAAAATAACAACAGACTTATTCACTTTCAGTGTTCGCAACAATGCGGGCAAAGTCATTATCGAAGATGAAAAGAACGTTCCGACTGATTTTTACATCGAAAAAAGAGAGATTAGTAAGTCAGCGTTAAAGAAAGCGTTGCTTGAAGGTACTGAAATAAAAGGCGTTTCAATCGTTAAAAGCCAATCTTTAAATATTAAATAGGAGAGTGATACGAATGGGACTTATTAAAGCGACCGACATCGTGAAAACGAAGTCGATGCGATTGATATATGCGCAGCCAGGAACAGGGAAGACGTCCACAGCGCGATATTTAAAAGGAACAACGCTAGTTGTGGACATCGATAAAACGACAGGTGTTTTAAAGGGTGCTGAAAACGTCGATATTATATCAGTCGATACGCACAACGCGTGGGACTCATTCGGCGAGGCGATTCAATACTGTAAAACAACACCTCACGACAACATATTCATTGATAATGTTTCAGAGTTAGAGCGTGCATTGCTCGCTGAAATGGGGCGTAAAGGTAAAAATAATTTAGTCCCTTCGATGGCTGACTATCAACGTATGCAATTTTACATCATGGGTGCGATACGATCGTTGAAAAATATTGATAAAGATATTTTTATCACTGCTTGGGAAACAACAGACCAATTTCAAACAGAGGGCGGTCAGATATACAATCGATTTTTACCTCAAATTTCAGCGAAAATAGTCGATAACGTCATGGGTTTGTGTGATGTTGTTGCAAAATTAGCTATCAACACAGAGAAAAAAACACGAGGTTTTATTTTAGAACCGTCGCCAGGAGTGTTCGTTAAAAATCAACTAGACGACCGCAAAGGATGTCTAGTAGAAGATTTAGTACAGTATGACGATTAAGCTCTACGACTATCAACAAGATTTAATTGAACGCACTAGAAACGCTTTTAGAGACGGATACAAAGCTCCTTGTATCGTAAGTCCTTGCGGTTCTGGTAAATCAATTATGATTGCTGAAATAGCTCGTATGACTGCTAGTAATAAAAAGAGAGTGCTATTCCTGGTCCACCGAAAAGAGTTGATAGACCAAATTAAAAACACTTTCGATTTCGTGGGTGTGGATGTCAATTACGTTCAGTTCGCAATGGTCCAAACGATTGTCAAAAAACTGGATAAAACACCCACACCGGAATTAATTATCACAGATGAGTCTCATCATGGTTTAGCTGCATCGTATCAAAAAATATACGACTACTTCAGTGATGTGAAACGTTTAGGATTTACAGCAACACCTGTTCGGTTAAACGGCGATGGTCTAGGCGGAATCAACGACGTTTTATTAGAAGGTGTATCTGTTGAATGGTTAATCGAAAATGAGCGACTTGCTCCATACGATTACTACGCACCAAAACTTATGCAGCAAGAAAACTTAAAGATAGGTCACTTAAAGGAATTTACGAAGCAATCGATTGATAAGGAAATTGAAACACACAAAGCAATCTACGGTGATGTGATAAAACACTACCTTAAATTAGCTGAGGGAGAGCAAGCTATTGCTTACTGTCACAGTCTAGAGAGTAGCATTAAAACAGCACAGGCATTCAACGATGCCGGAATAAAAGCGAAACATATTGATGCTAAGACCAATAAAAATGAACGTGACGATATTATACAATCATTCAGAGATAAAGAAATCAAAGTTCTTTGTAATGTTGATTTGATTGGCGAGGGTTTCGATGTGCCAGATTGTTCAACGGTGATAATGCTAAGACCTACAAAATCATTATCGTTGTACATTCAACAGTCTATGCGAGGTATGCGTTATAAGCCCGGCAAACGTTCAATTATCATCGACCACGTAGCTAACGTGACTACATTCGGACTGCCCGATATGAGTCGTCAGTGGTCGTTAAACAGCAAAAAGAAAGCGAACTTTGAAATGGAAACACCTGTAAAAACGTGTAATGAATGCTTCGGTACTTACGCAGGCATTGACCGCAAATGTCCGTACTGCGGATATGAGCAACCAATCGAAGTAAAAGAAACGGTCTACGAAGAAGTAGACCAGGACTTAGAAAAAGTTGATAAATTCGAAATGAAATTGAACTTTAAAAAGCCCGAAGATTGCAAGGATTTGAAAGAGTTGCAAGAGTTAGGCAAGTCTTTGGGGTACAAGAGCGGTTGGGCATGGGTTCAGGCTAAACGTTTAGGAATTAGATAAGGGGTGAAAGTTGTGAGCGTGAGAAGTGAACTCATTACAAACTATTCAGTAATCATACTAAAAGAAATGGTTAAGAAAGCGAAAACAGCAAAAGCGAAACATGAAAAAGCACGACAACGAGAGAGCACACAAACGTTGGGCGACGTTGGCACATCACGGTACTGGAAAACGAAAGGTGACGTTGAGTTTTATTTCAATGAGAAACAGAACGTTTACAAAGAAATGTTTGAGTTAGATTGTGTTGCTGGTTGGACGAGCAAACTACATCAAGATAGATACAGTTTTGCTTTTAAAAACAAAGAAATTTTTGATGAGTATAAAGAATACGTTTCTACAAAAAAATTAAAGGAGTGGACGAAATGGGAGAAACTAAATTTAGAGGCTATTCAAAACGCTTAAACAAATGGGTGTACGGTGACTTAGTCGACGGAAACGTTATTGTTAACGGCATTGCCGAATTGAACAGTGAGTACATCGCTATCGAAAATTGGGAAGCAGTAGTTACCGAAAGTGTTGGGCAGTACACAGGTTTAAAAGACAAAAACGGAGTAGACATTTATGAGGGTGATATTGTTAAGTTCAATGACTTTGATTCGTTGCGGACAGGTGGTAACTCAAGCGACAAAGCTCGTGTAGCAAAGGTTGTGTTTTTGGACGGAGCGTATTGCGCTGAAGAAGATTCACAAGAGTTTTTATTGTGTAATGCCGTTTACACTGACTCAGAGCTAGAAGTCATCGGAAACATTTACGAAAACAAAGAATTGTTGAAATAAAAGAAAAGTTCAATTTAACCAAACCAAAAAAAAATAAAAAAGGCCAACGAGCCAAAAGGAGAAACTAACATGACATTTTTAAAATTGGATCACGATAATATTTTCGAAGGCGGTTTAGCAGACGGAACGTACGAGGTAGTTGTTTATCTTACTAAACAAGATGCAGCCAAAAGCGGTACTGAGTTCATTAACTTAGATTTAATTGTGCGTAATGATGTAGAGCAAAAAGGTAAGAACATGCACGTATTTCATAAAATTTGGGCATCGAAAGAAACGGGCCAATTCAACGCGCAAGCAATCAATACGATTGGTAAAGCGCTGCAATTACAAAACGGAAAAGAGTACAGCTCTTTAGAAGAATTAATGCAAGACATGACATTCAAAACATGTCGAGTGACTGTTAAAAACGAAGAATCTGAGTACAACGGTAATACGTATCAAAACTTAAACGTGAAAAAATGGGATGTATCGAATTTGACTGGTCCTTTAGGACATGAATTTAAAAAGAAAGATGATTCGTTTGCAACCGATGGTAAGCCACTAGATATTTCTGACGATGATTTACCATTTTAAATTCTAACTAGGAGGTGGCACAGGTGTATGAGAACGTACCGATAGAGCTAAAACAAATGAACCAATGGGTTTGCTGGACTTCTGAAAAAAAAGAAGAACGGCAAACTAACTAAAAAACCGATTAATCCACACACCGGTGCAATGGCACAGAGTAACAATCCTGAAACTTGGTCGGACTTTGACACTGCTCTTAAAAAAAGCAGTGAGTTCGCCGGCATCGGTTTCATGCTAGGAAATGGCATTTTCGGAGTTGATATTGATAATGCAAAAGAAGACATAACGATGTACCTGGGCGGAGACACTGACAATAATGTTGTCAGTGAATTCACTGATACGCTTAGAAGTTATGCTGAATATTCAGTTTCGAACACAGGTATCCACATACTATGTAAAGGAACTTTACCCGAGGGTGGACGTAGGAAAGGTAATTACGAATTTTACGAAGAGGGCCGCTTTTTTGTAGTCACAGGTCATATTGTGTCGCAACAGTTTAAAAAACTATCAGACTGCACAGAGCAGATAAAACTACTTCATGATAAATACATCGGATCTGCAACGAACGTAACACCACTCCCGTTGCAACAAAAAACAGAGCGCACTATCTCACTCACCGAATCAGAAGTGATTGAAAAGGCTCTTAGAAGTAAAACGGGTAAACGTTTCGAATTATGTTTAAACGGTGGATGGGACGCGTTCTATTCGTCACAGTCAGAGGCGGACTTAGCTTTTGCAAACGACTTGGCATTTTGGTCGGGTAGAGATTTTTCAGTGATGGACAGCATTTTTAGAAGTTCATCGCTGATGCGAGAGAAATGGGACAGCAAACGAAAAAACACAACTTACGGAACAGAGCTACTAAACAAAGCAATCTTTGAATGTCGCAACATATATCAACCAAAAAAAGCAGACGATGATTTTGCGATACATGTAAAAATAGATGAACAAAAGAAAAAGCCTAATTTTTTCAGTTATGACGACACTGGAAACGCTGACCGTTTTGTAGAACAGTACGACGGATACGTTCGTTACTCGTACATTGATAAAACATTCTACTATTATGACGGAAAATCGTGGCAAGTCGACAATACAGGCATTGTTCGAAAAATGGCTGACACAGTCGTGGACAACATGAAACGTGAAAAAGTATTTATTACAGGCGATGAAAAAGAAGATGAAGAAATTCAAAAATCATTTCAAAAGCACATCAAGAAATCACGTAGTACTACATCGAAAAATAATATATTGAAAGAGATAGAGCATCGTACAGCAGTATTACCTGAAGAATTTGATAGCGAGAAAACATTGTTTAACACACAAAACGGTTACCTAGATTTAATCACAGGCGATTTAAACGATCATGACAAAGATAAATTATTCACTCGTATATCAGATGTTGAATACACTAACAAAATTGATTGTCCGCAGTGGATGGATTTCATTGATGAGATATTCGACCACGACAATGAATTGATTGAATACGTTCAAAAGGCGGTTGGCTACTCGCTGACTGGCTCTACTGAAGAACAGTCAATGTTTATCCTTTTCGGAAACGGTCGGAATGGTAAATCAATATTTTTAGAAACAATCAGTGATATTTTAGGCAGCTACGCGACTAACATGCAAGCATCTACAATCATGGTTAAGCAGAACAGCGGAGCGAATACTGACATTGCCCGTTTAAAGGGCTCACGTTTCGTTACATCAAGCGAACCCAACGAAGGTGTCCGTTTAGATGAGGGACTTGTGAAACAGCTCACAGGGGGCGACAAGGTCACTGCAAGGCAATTGTACGGTAAAGAGTTCGAGTTCAACCCGGAATTCAAACTGTGGCTCGCCACTAACCACAAGCCAATCATTCGAGGGACCGACGATGGGATTTGGAGGCGGTTAAACTTAATACCGTTTGCGGTTCAGATTCCAGACCATAAGGTAGACCGTTCGCTTAAATACAAATTACAACGCGAGGCGATGGGCATACTAAACTGGGCTGTTGAAGGTTGCTTAAAATGGCAAAAAGACGGACTAAAACGTCCAGCAGTCGTTGAAGGTGCGAGTAAAGAGTATCGAGAAGAAATGGACGCGACAGCATTATTTATCAACGAGTGCTGCACGACAGGCATTAATCAATCTGTTAAAGCAAAAACGCTCTACCAAGCGTACAGAGAGTGGGCGAGCGAAAACGGTCAATACATGATGAGCAATACGAAATTTGGAAAAGAAATGGGAATGAAATTTGC
>NZ_AODH01000079.1 GCF_000525915.1 Brochothrix campestris FSL F6-1037
ATAAATGAGGGCTTGTAAACTAAGACTACTAATAAAAAGGAGTGTGCTACTATGCCACGTCAACGTCGAACATTTACGCCTGAATTTAAACTGCAAATGGTGAAGCTTTATGAAAATGGAAAGTCACGTGCTGATATTGCTCGTGAATATGATTTAACCCCTTCGGGATTAGATAAATGGATTAAAAAATCCTCAAGCTACTGGCTCGTTCGCAGCTAAAGATAATCGAACAGAAGATGAAATAGAACTAGATAAATTACGTAAAGAAAATCAGCGGTTACTAATGGAGAATGATATTTTAAAGCAAGCGGCGCTGATCATGGGACGAAAATAAATGTGATTCGTAATAACGCTCACCTTTATTCGGTATCAGCAATGTGTGCCGTCCTCGAGATTAAAAGGAGCACCTATTATTATCATATAAATTTAGATGCCACTTCGCAGCGAAAAACAGAGGACATCGCATTTTCAAAAGAAATTGAACGGATTTTCAAAGAAAGCCGTAATAATTAGGGTACGCGTAAAATCAAAAGAGAATTATTAAAGTTAGCTGAACCTAAACATGTATCAAGACGCCGAATTAGCCGCATAATGCATTCGTTAGGTTTAGTTTCAAACTACACTGTGGCTCAATTTAAACCGCAAAAATCACGTTCGAATGAGGCACTTATAAGAAACGAGTTAAAACGTGCGTTCATTCAAGAAAAAGAATTAGCTGTCGTTGTAAGTGATTTAACATACGTTCGTGTCGGTGGAAAGTGGCATTATGTATGTTTATTTGTAGACCTTTTCAATCGTGAAATTATTGGACATAGTGTAGGAGAAAACAAGACTGCAAGTCTTGTCTATGAAGCATTAGCAAGCATTTCTGCAAATTTAAATGACATACAGCTGTTTCACACGGATCGAGGGAAAGAATTTGATAATCGGTTGATTGATGAAGCGCTTGAAACATTTAATATTCAACGTTCACTAAGTATGAAGGGTTGTCCTAACGATAACGCTGTAGCGGAAGCAACATTCAAAGTGTTTAAAACAGAATTCGCAAACCAAGCTCACTTTTCCAATCTTAATCAGCTGGAACTTGAATTAAATGATTACGTTCATTGGTTTAATAACATCCGTATTCATGGAACATTGGGTTATTTAACGCCTACCGAATTTAAATTACAGCCCTTATAATTTTTTGTTCAATTTACTGTTGCCATTCCAAAGACAGT
>NZ_AODH01000080.1 GCF_000525915.1 Brochothrix campestris FSL F6-1037
CAATTACTACGGTCCGGTTTTTCTGATGTTGCTGTTGAAAGGTTAGTTCCTCTCAAATCAGTAACGAGGATTTTCCAATCAGGTTCTACACGGTTAACTAATACTTCGCTTAAATCTCCGCTTAGTCTAGTCGATTCGAAAGTAAGTTCGTTTGGGACTTCTTTAAAACCTATTTTTGTAACTTTGGCAGTTACTTCCAATTTTTTTATTATTCTAGGTTTTGGGTTCTGTAACTGAGCGCTTATATAGTTACGGTAATTTCTCTGTTCTGTTATAACACTTAAAAACTGCATATCAGGGTCTATTTTTTTCTCCGATTGACTTAACACAACACCAATTGTATAAGCAATGTTGTTAGTGACTGCTGCTTTTTCTTTATCTTCTTTTTTCTGATCGAGGGAACTCACGCGTATTCCACCCAAAATAACACCATCAAACTTTGTAGATGGGATATTGAGAGACACAGATACATCTTTTTTTCCATTTTTTGGAATAACGACGTCTTTATCATTAATTTTAGCAATGTCTGAAAATCCTAAGGTCAGTGATTTGTCTCTCTTCTTACCACCTAAGTATGAAGTAATCCCATTATTATTGGTACTTCCATCATTGGCTTCAACTTTTACGTGAATATCTTCATCTGAGCTATTAAATACTCTTATAGTTAACTTCATTCTTTCGTTTGGAGACACTTTTAAATCGTAATAACTACTTTGAGGCTCGTTTGTTTCAGGAGTTAAAGGTGTAATTGAAAAAGTATTCGCATCCGCATTTACTTTTGGGATGAGAACTGTCAAAGAAAGCAAACATAGTGACATAAATAATAGTAGCTTCTTTTTCATAAAAATTTATCCCTCTTTCTGAGAAAAAAACGGATTGTCGGTAACAATCCGTTTTTTTTATATATGATGAAAATAAGGTTATTTCAAGATACTCTTATTTAGTTGCGTCTGCTGTTAATTCATATGTAACGCTAGTATTGTATGTTGCTGTGTTCTTAACTGTTCCTTTAGGTACAGTTAGTGTAACACCATTTGTTTGGCTAGGAGCTTCATCTTCAGTAACTTGAAGGGTACCTAATCCTAAAGACCATTGATTTGATCCTGTTTCGGCATCAGCAGATGCAATTTCTTGTGCATCTGCACCTAATACAATAGCACCAGCTGATGCTGTAGGTGCACCGGCAACCTGAGCAAAGAATAAGTTTGAGTATGTTAACTCTGCACCTTTTAGTGTATGTGCAGTTTCATCCGCACCAGTTGTGAAATCGCCATCTTGTTTAACTGTTAGAGACCATGATTGACGATCTGAACCACGTGAGTCTTTAATTGAAACTCAATAATTTACACGCTATTACTTACACGGTAAACACATCCTTTCAAGAGTTTTGATTTACATTATAAAATTATCGTTTTTTATCCAACATTCCGTTTTATAGACTGTTGAAATTTCTTTAAGCATGGGATATTTTTCCATGATACTTATAAACAATTCATTTTCAGACGTTAATACATCCGTGATTATTGTTATAATTTCTTTGGAAGGAGTAATATGAATTTCCCATTGAATGCCATCTTTCCAGTGCTTACCTACGCTATATCCATCTTCTTTTTTTTAAAACAGTCATATTTTCATTAAATAGTAACACTGGACTACTTTTCATTTCTATTATAGTGGGGATTTCTTCAGTAAAAAGAACACACAGGTAACTTTCCATCTTTTTTTTTTGTCCAATTTTGAGGGACAGTACAGTATTTATGATACAGTCTTTTTTTATATCTTAAAATTATATTGAATTGTTGATATTCGCTAAACATGAGACACTCTCATCCCCCTTTCGTATTAAAAAAAAAAACTGTATCGTAAACAATTGTTTACGATACACCTGTTTATTATGTACTCACTTGCTGGTTAAACTCTGATATATCAGTGATGCTACTCACTTCGATTTTTAAGAAAAGACTGTATCGTAAACAATTGTTTACGATACACCTGTTCTCAATCTCACAAAAACAATATTATCATAAAATGCCTTTTTTAAAATATCAAAAGTTGCCTTTCCTTAAGTGTTTTTTGACCAGCGTTTGATACGCTTATATTAAGACTACCCCTTTTTTTGAAAAACTAAACATTTTTTATGAAAAAGTTTTGTTTTCAAAGGTATCGCTTCCTTTCGAAGATAACGATAGACTGTCGCCCTTGATACTTCTGCTTTTCTAGCAATATATGAAATAGATAAATCTGTGGATGTATATAATTCTATAACTAATTCTTTATTTTTATTTATAGGGGGCCTTCCAAGATTTTTTCCATTAATCCTCGCAGCTGCGATACCAGCGTAGACTCGTTCTCTAATAAGTTCTCGTTCCATCTCAGCAAATGCCCCCATAATAGTGAAGAAGAACATTCCCATTGAAGTGGAAGTATCAATATTATTTTGAATACTTACGAACTTAATATCATTAGATTTGAAAAACTCCATCAATTCTAATAAATGATGTGTCCCTCTTGATAATCGATCCAACTTAAATATGACTAATGTATCTCCTTTTTTAAGCTTGTCAATCACTTTTTCTAGTTCGTTTCTTTTGGATAGACTGCCACTCTGTACTTCTTTATATATATAATCACATCCATATGCTTTTAATGCATATATTTGAGAATCTAAATTTTGTTCTCGTGTACTCACCCTTGCATAACCATAAATACTCATTTCAAACCTCTTTCATTTTTCAAACAATTACAATGTCTCCTTCTTTCGTATGTTAATATATCTGTATAAGGTTCGAGAACTAACGGTTGTCATTTCTTTAATTTCCTTAATAGAATATTTTTTTGTGTCATATAAACTCAGTGCATGTTCTATTTTTTTCGAACTTATTTTTGGACGGCCACCAATCCGTCCTCTAGCTCTAGCACTAGCAAGACCTTCATTTACTCGTTGACGCGTCAATTCGACCTCAAACTCATTCACAAGTTGGAATAATCCCACTGCAAGTCTTCCCTGTGGTGTTTCTGTGTCGAAATTTTCTTTGAGGCTAACCACGCGCACTTTTTTCGCTTTGAAGAAGTCCATGAGTTCAAATAAATCTTTGGTAGAACGTCCTAATCGACTCCAACTTTCAACAACCACTGAATCACCTTCACGAACCACATTTTTTAATTTATCGAGAGCAGGGCGAGACGATTTCTTCCCGGACATCTTTTCTACAAAAAGTTCGTTACAGGTATATTTTTCTTTGATCAGATCAAGTTGGCGATTTAATTCTTGAGATTGAGTGCTGACACGAGCATAACCATAAATGAATTCCATAATAACATCCCCTTACTGCGTCTATCATAGCAAAAACAGCAGTTAAGTACAATTTATTTTTGCCTATATTTTTGGCAAAAATAACGTGATTAAGAATGCAGATATATCAACAAACAGATGAAATTAAAAAAAGTACGAAAACAGAGGCAAAAACAATCGTTTTTGCCTCTGTTTCTGGCTTATCTTTTTATTTAATTATGATGTTCTAGTTATGATATAATCAAATAGTAGAGAAGTGGAAGACGGTGGCTATCCCGAAAGGTGGTGATGCTTATGAGAATAAGCACTCATTCTTTGAAAGGAGAAGCCTTTTTGTGACTGTTTTTGAGTCGCTACAGTTAATGTTTGGCTTTGGAATGTTTATCATTTCATTGTTGACGTTGATTGTTGTACTCATTAAATTAGACAAAAAAAAGTAACCGTCGAAAACTTTGGCGAGTTTTAGGTTACTTTAAGTAAATTATAAAAATATAGCCACCGTCTTAAACGGTTCTACACGGACACCAGTTATAGCTGGTGTCTTTTTGTATACCTTTATTATAGCCGATTAAAAAAGAAGGTGCAACTATCTGAAATTCCTAGTAAATATTAATGTTTTTGCCTCTGTTTACATGTCATTATGGAGCTTATATACTTTTTTAATTAAGGTGAGAATAACGATTTAAGATATTAATTCCATTATTAATTAGGTATTCACCTAGTTCAGTTTCTAACTTTTTTACAGTTGTATTTGATGGAGGAATTGACTTAATAGCAATAACTAAGGCGTATGCGGCATACGAATACAGATTTTTAAGTAATTTATCCAATAGTTTTTTTTCTTCATTTTCCATCAATTGATGTAGTATGATACGTATATCTCCAATAGATGAATGATGTAGTCCACTGTATTTTAGCAAATCACCCGACTTCATACTTGTTTCCCCAACGGCGATAACCATCCCATCTTCCCTAAAAGTTACCCAGAGATACTTTTTGCTTTTATCATGAACAACAGTTTTCATTGATGATGCGGGTTCTTTAAAAGCTTTTCCCCAAATTTCTTGTTCGAATTCCCACACTTTATCCTGTGTATCCTTTTGTAATTGAGTTGTATTCGGATTATTAATATCTCTGTCAACCACTAACTTATTCAACTCTGTCAGATTAATACCAAGTGGATCTGATAAATAGTCAGTATAACTATTCGAAATTATCCAATTTTCGATTTGTTTCTTAACATTACATATATTTCCATCCTTTTTTTTCTGATTGTACTGTTTATTTTGTCTATCTGATTCAATATATCTATTAATCCATGTTGTCAATTTAACAACCTCCATTAAAAGCGGATAACTAACTTAATAATGTAGTGAACTCCGAATAAAGTCTAACTTTGGGGGTTCACTACACAAACGATATTTCTTTTATCAACTTCATAAAAGAAAAAGAATACTATGAAAATATAGTATTCTTTCTAGGTTATTAGGTTGTCTGCCAACTACTAGCACCCAAAGTCTAGTAAGTATCAGATTTTTTAAAATGTGTCTAGCCACATATCTATCGAATTAAACTATACCATTAAATCGTAGGTTCTTCAAATTCTTTCTGTTTTTATGAACACAATACTGTTGCCTCTTTTTTTTCGTTTATCTTTCTAGTTCATTCTTTCTTTCATCAATCGATTCATGTATGTTAATTGAGGAACTCATACTTTTGAGAAGCCCCTTTATACTTTCTTCATAATTTTTTTTCATTTTCAGTTATAGAATAGTTTTCTAACACTACATCTTCTATTTTTTTGAAATTGACACATCGAGAGTAAAAAGGTTCTTTTTTATTTTCACAATAAGTATATACTTTGTTACTGTTTTCATGAATAGTTTTTTCAATTTTACTAATTTCTCTGTGTTGATTAGTTAAAAGGGTACGTTCTTTTTCATTGCAATCATTAAAATCAAAATGAATAACTTCAGAAGATGGGATTGGGATCATATTTTCTAGGTCAATAACTCCTAAGTTGCCTTTGTCAATTTTGATTAGGTCTATGTTCGATTTCATAGTTTTGTGTTTAGGTTTGGGAGAAGCTAGCGGTGCAAAATAATCGAGATTGTTTACTTTTAAAACAATACCAATGTACGGTCGTTCTTTCTTTGTACGTACTTTAGAATCTATAGAGCGTAATTGATTGATAAAATCCGATTGTATTTTAACTAATTTCATTTCAAAATCAACTCCTAAAAAAAGAAGCGTAATTAATACGCTTCTAAACTTTTTTAATTTCCACATTCAATCCTAAGTGAATAGGCAATGGTAGGGAGTCACCGCTTTTTTAATTTCCACATTCAATCCTAAGTGAATAGGCAATGGTAGGGAGTCACCGCTTTTAACTCTAAATAAATTGTAACATGACACTAATAACATGTCTATAAAAGAACACTATACTTTCCTAGTGTTCTTTCTTGTTAGGTTTTTTCGTTGCTCGCCAACCACGCTAGCCATCAAATCTAGCTCTAGTTACAAGTTTTTTTTGTTGCTTGCCAACATGCTTGCCATCAAATCTAGCTCTAATTACGAGTTGATAACGTGCCTAACCACGTGTATTTCTTTATTTATTATAACATTTATAAACAAATGAATCATACAATAAGCACTGTTAAGTACTTAATTAAATTTAGGTTTTTATGTTGCTCGCCAACCTTGCTAGCCGTTAAATCTAGCTTTAAGTACAGATTTTTATGTTGTCTGCCAACCTTGCTAGCCATTAAATCTAGCTTTAAGTACGAGTTGATAACGTGCCTAACCACGTGTATTTCTTTATCTATTATTAGTATCACATTTTCTATCAAATGAATCAAACAAAGTAAAGGCTTCTTTTTATATTTCAATTTCTTTGTTCACTTCGGGTGAAAGACTCACACTGTCGACTAACTTATCCAGTTTATCTTGATAATGCCTAGATTTATTTTTATGGATGGATGATGAATAACTGTCTATTAATGCTGCTTTGTTGTTGGTCAGGAGGTCATTTAAATCATGCTGATCGCCTTCAGGGTACTCAAAACGAGTGTTTGTAAGGTCTAATTGAGTTAACAACGTTTCCCACTTTTGAGTGGCTACTTCTCCTGCACGGTCATTGTCCATTGCGATGATAAATGACCGCTCTTTGAACTGTTCTTTGTTCTCTGAGACATAGCTCATGGCCTGTCTCATGTGATTAACACCTGACACCGCAATAAATTCACAATTTTTATCAATTTCACGTAAAGATAAGCCATCAATAATCGTTTCTGCAAGGATAATAGGGTTATCTGTACGTGAGGCATCTTTAGAGAGTGAAAGATGGTAATCTTTGGCATCTCTCTTATTATCTTGTACAAGGACGTTAATCTCTTTTATAGCCCCTTTAAGTGGCTGAGATGACCGTAATAATAGACGATCCACTTTGTTAGTCTCATCAAAATAAGGAATGATAACATCTCTATTTTCTAACAACTTTTTCTTCGAAGGTGTATCATAGTTTTCAAAGATATGTGGCAATTTTTCAGCAAGAGAAAGGCCTAATTGATTATTGGGTGTTTTAATCAAATAGTCGCTATAATTTACTTGTGAGAGGCCACGGTATGTTTTACAAACTTCATGATCGATTCGTACATTGGATACGAGATGTTGTAGTTGTGATGACAAAAGCGTTATTTCTTTTTTGTTTTTTCAACAGATAAAGGTGTCGTATGCGTATCTTCTTCAAGTTTTATTTTACTCGAGTCGATTTCTTTTTCAAATGTAACAAGCGTTGTTTCGCCACATTCGTTCTGTCTATTACAGGAGATAAAGTTCAAATTTTTCTTGTAGCTGAATGCTGCATTCTTAACTTCGCAACAGGGACAGTCCATCACAATGTAACGGCCTCTATCTTTGGCATTAAGAGCTTCAAATAAATCATCTATCGAGAGATAGCTACGTCTATTGGTTTCCATGAGTGACACATCCTTTGTTTAAGATAAAGAAAGGACTCAGAAAGAGTCCTTCAGAAGTTGACTTACATGTCATAGTCATAAGATTTAACCATCATTTCAGGTTCTTGGATGGCAGTGACGAGTTTATTTAATTGTTTATCGAGTTCTTCTGCTGACACAGAAGGCTCGTTTTTAGAATTAACGATATGATTATGAGTCAACGGCATTTTTGACCATCCAAGTTCTTCAAATTGAGGCAATGTCTCGTTACTAATATAAGAATTTGTTTCAGGAACAGACAATGTTCCCATCTCTAAAACATCTTCCCAAGAGACCCCATCTTTCAATAAAAAGTTATGGTCTGTACTTCTGATTCCGCCTTCATATCCGCCATAAACAGTGATTTCATCTAACTGATAAATGACTTCATAAGGTGATCCTTCGGCATTCTCAGGACATTCTTCTAACAAGTCAATGAGATGCGCTTTATAGTGTTCTCGTTTTCTATCATAATCAGTTAACTGAGGCGGTACTTGTGGCTGCTCTGTCATCGTCTCGTGCTGTACAGTAGACCTTTCTTTTCGGAGTGCAATGGCTGCTCTCAGTCTTTGTACTCGATCAATGGATTCAGGTGTCGTAAGGTTTAATTCCTTGATTTCAGTTTGTGTTAAGGTCATTAATAATTCCTCCTAAAAAAAGCCCCTCTCAGATGAAAGGGGCTTTTTCTTTATTTTTTTGACGAGTTAAATCGAACGTTTGGTATAGCCGTTACATGTCTAGCTCTTGTTTCTTAGCTTGGTAGCCTTCCGCTTTAATGGTTTGTTCGCTGATGTTGTCCAGTAGTTTTGAAAGAGAAGCATCCAAATCATCTTTATACATAGGAATAACATCATCCTTAATATAGAGTTTCAGTCCATCTGCGTTCCAATCCTCAATGAGTTGAGAGGCATGTTTCTCGGTCATCTTTATCATTTCAGGAATTTCTTTTTCATCTTCTAAATCAACATCCACAACGACAAATTTTTCTTCATTATCTTGACGTTCACCGACAATAAATAATTTTTGTGCAATGTTATGGCCTCTTTCGTATTCAAAAACGGTCATAAACGAGCTGTCATAGTATCCCATTGGAGTTCATTCCTTTCTAATCAAAGTCTAGTTCGTTGGTCTTTTGATAACTAGTGTGTGCGAGTAACGGATTCACCGCTATATCTTGTGTTTGTTTGAGACAGCGTTCCCTTTGTATGAACAGGGACGTCTCATCTGAAACGTGATCGATACTTTCTAAGAGTCCTTTTCTCAGGCTATAAACTTCATCGACATTAAACGATTCCGTCACGTTCCAAGAGTCATCCTGATATTCAAAAATAACATCGTGTGCATCGGAGGGTAAATACTGACTCAGTTCTTCATTCAGTGCGTTTAAATTCAGTTCGAAATTATAACGGCCAGTCGCACTGAAACGATGCGTATGACTCGGTAATTCGTCACACTCGAAAGGTGTTTCATACGATAGTTCTTTGATATGTTGATTTAATTCACTGCTCAGTTCTTCTTTTTCATTCTGTCCATTAATTAAATAATAAAAACCTTTCGCACTACTGTAATCGGACATTTCATCCTCTCCTTTTCGTATTATTTGAAATAGAAACTTACTTTATTGTCGCTAGATAGGGTGAGACCTGCATTGAAGTTTTTCTTTGTTTTAGCCGATATAAATCCCTTCATAATGGCTGTTTTTTTCTTAGTTAATAAGGTTTCAACCGTTTTTAAAGTTATTTTTTTTGAAGCGATTGTTTTAAAAACAACAAAAGTCGTCTGATTGTCGGTCTGTGTGATTTCAAACACTTTGCCTTTTTCTTCGATTTGATACGACCCCACGGTTAATTTGTGCATGTTTTTTGTTTCTTCAAGCAGTTGACTTGGTAGGTCTGTTTGTTTCTGCTGCTCAATGACTTCTGAGATGAAGGTCTTAATATTTGAGATAAATACGTCTCTTGATCCTTTACCTGCTGAGATACTATGCAGGTATTTCTCCCAATTTGCCGTGAGTTCAGGCTTTCCTAATAACGTTTCTTTTGTGAGTTCGTAAAGTAACTTTCCTTTTTCTGTTGGAAACAATTCGGCTTTCTCAGAGGTTATATATTCTCGAGCGATTAATGTTTCAACACATGAAGAACGTGTCGCAGGAGTCCCTAATCCTAACTTATCCATAACACCCCCTTTCCCGACTAAGATGCCATCTGTTAATCGTTTAGGCGGTTTGGTCTGCTTGTCTTTCACACTCAGTTTTATAGCGAGTGTTTCACCTTCACAAACTGACGGTAATAGATCTGTGCCACTCTTTTCCTTTTTTGATTCATCACTAGTTAATGCTTTCCATCCCTTTTCCATAGGCACATTACCTGAAGCGTTAAAACTGAGTCCGTTCACTTCTAACGTTAAATTTGTTTGCTCATACAAAAAATCACCCATGAACATCATGAGTGTGTGTTTTAAGATACTTTCGTAAATGTTTTTTTTCTTTTTTCGGAGAGCTTATTTAACAGCGGTAATTTCTGTGTTGGGATAATCGCATAATGTTCTAACACCTTTGCATTGTTCACGTAACGTGTTCTCGGTTCTGTTTGAGGAGTGTTAATCGTTGTATTTAATAAAGCCTTCATATCTTCTAAATTTTCTTTGAGGTAGGCAAACTCACTCGTGGTAATTAAATCACTATCTGTTCGTGGATAAGATAAGTACCCATTATTGTAGAGAGATTGAATCGTATCTAATGTGATTTTTGGACTGTACTTCCATTTAGCACTCGCATATTTTTGTATGCCTCCTAATGAAAACAACTTAGGACTTTCTGTCTTTTTGTTGATGATTTCTTTTTTTGTGATAAGACCTGTCGTCGCAGAAGCCATATTTTTTTCATGGAGTAAGGCCTTTAATTCTTCTCTATCAAAATAGTCCTGTTTGTTTTTGAATATAACTAAAGGTGTTGTTTGTGTGGTTTGAACTTCTAGCGTTTGAAAGGGTTGTGGCTTAAAGTGTGCAATGGATTTGTCATTTTCCACGATGATGGTATTCACAGGTGTTTGTACTCGGCCAATTGAAAACATCCCTTGCACCCCTGCTTTTTGTAATTTATCTGTGAAAAAACCACTAAAATTCATGCCAACTAAATAATCTGCAATCTGTCGAGCATTAGCTTCTTCATAAAATTTGACGGTTTCTCTGGCCTCTTTTAAATTTGAAAAACCTTTTCGAACTTCATTTTCTTCCATAGAATTAATCCATAAACGTTTCATCGGAACGGCCATTACTTTTGAATGACACTTCTTAAAAATGTTATACGCAATATTTTCGCCTTCTCGATCAGGATCGGTAGCAATAATGATTTCTGTCGCATCTTCTAGTAGCTGTTTGACGTTCTTAAATTGTGAGAGTGTGGATTGAGTGGCCTCATATAAAAGTCTGTCAGGTAAAAAAGGATAGTTACTCATTACAAAGCGTTTGTACTTATCATCGTATTTTGGTGGTAAGGATAGACTAACAAGATGGCCAATACCCCATGTGACAATAACATCTCCTAAAATATCTGACGTGACTTTAAAGTACGCATTGTTTATTTTCTTTGGTGTCGTCTTCGCTAAGGCTTTTGCATAGACCTGCGCTTGCTTCGGTTTTTCTGCGAGAATAACTTTCATAATTAACACAACCTTTTCTTATTATTTTTAGATACATTAAAAGACACTTACCTTCTATAAGAAAGATAAGTGCCTTAGAATCGCTCTCTCAAACACATAAAAGAGACGATTATTGCATATTCACCTTTAATTAAGGTAAATGAGGAGTAAACAACTACAGTTGTAAAGTGCATGGACTATAAATGATATTTTTAAGTCTTTACCTGATTTTAAATAGGCATACGACAAAATAAGACTTGAAAAAAAGTACGGATAAAAAAACCAATCGAGATGTAAACTGGCAAAGATTAAACTTAAAACAATCACACTTGTTTTAAGATAATACGTTGAGAAGTAATTCAACAAGATGCCTCTGAACACCGTTTCTTCAATAAAAGGGCTAACAAGACCACTCATAAGAAGTGTCGTCACAGACAAAGTGACCGTGTGATTGGTCGCAGGTGTTTGTGTTATGGTGTCATACTCACTCAGATATTTCACGATTTGAAATGAGAAGTTGGCCACAACTAAAGCAAGAAAGGTACAAATAATCAGTTGGATTTTTTTAATGGTGGTAATCGTAAGACTGTCTTTGTTGTGCAGCAGCAATGCGATATTGTGTTTGTTCATAATCATTTTCAGCTCTTTTCATATCATAGTCATGGACAAGGTTCTTTTTGATAATGGCCATGTTTTTTCTTGAGTGATAAGGTGAGGCTTTTGGTCGTGCCTCTATTTTAGGTGTCTCTTTTTTTTGAATTTCTTTCTTATCTCGCCCTTCTTTCGGATGAACAGGTAGGTCATCTAACATTTTTTTTTACCTTATGATTAATCACCGCATGATCTTTTTTTCAGATTATTAAGCAAGTTATTTCCTAAGCGAGTTTTTATTTCTTGTTCTTTATTTGCAAGGTATTCATCAGGCTTCGCACTCTCGCCATACAGTTCTTTTAAATAAGTAGCATAAGCATCTACATTTTTTTGTGTAACGCATTCTCTCGGGACTCTTTTGAGTTAATACATCGGTCAGACGATCCACTCTTTTTTTGAGTATCGGGTTTTAATTTTCCATATTGCCAATTGAATTTATTGTCAGGTAATTCTTTTTTGAGTGTGTTTATTTCTGTCAGGAAGGAACGATTATCACTGAACACTTCTGTTTCGTAAGTCTTTTTGAGGTCTTTCAAAAGACTGTCCCTATTATTTGTCATGCTTGTTTGTAGTTGGAGACGATACGTTGGTGACGTTAATTCTTGACCGAAGGCGAGCTTCATTTTATCGAGTGTGCGTTGTTTACGTTTCCCTCTAACTTCAAATTGACCATCGGCTACTTCTTTTAACTCTCGAGTATTATTTTTTTCCATCGAACAAATATGGAGGTGAATGTTATCAGTGTTGCGATGAATGGAGGCAAACCAAAACGTATCATGTAGCTTTTCATTTTCTTTTAACGACCCCATCATTTTTTCAGTGGCCTTATACAGTCTGTCCTGATCTAACGCATTTGTTTTTGAATTTAAAATGTTTTCTTCTATTAGAAAGTCATTTTCAAAAGAGATAACATCTTGAAACATCACACTACCCATTCGTGATTGACGTGTCACATCTTCTATTTCTTGTTTTAGTTCACGTACATCTTCTCGTCTCACTTTTGTTTGAGAGGAAGAAAAAACACCTTTTAAATAGTGGTCGTCTTCTGAGAGTGTGGCTTGTTCTCGTTTCATATAATCAATGTAATCGGAGTAAACATCGTCTACCGAAAATTCAGAATCAGACAAGAGCTGTGTCATTCGTTCTAATTCTTTTTCTTCGGTGTCAGAGAGCGTTTGTTCTTTCTTTTTATCTTTCAGTGCTTGATTACGAGTGACGTAATCAACAAAATTAAACAAGGATTGTTTAGAAGATACGGTGAATTGAGATTTTAAAATAATTTTAGCCACACGTATCAGCCCCTATCAAAAAAAGGATTGGCTGTTTTAGTTGGTGTCTTTTTCACACGTTCAGATACTAACGTTTGTTTTTTTCGTAGTGCTTGATCGAAATCATTCTGTGCTAAAAAGCCAAGCTGTGTTTTATCAATATCAAACGATAAATCTTCCACATCTACTTTTAGATTATGAAAAGCACGTAGCGCTGCAATATTCCCAATGCGAACATCCTTCGCTATTTCATTTAACTTTTTTTCAATATCGAAAGGAGCTGTTTGTTTTTCTTGTACGTGTGAAGAACAGAAATTTCTAATTGCTTGTTCAATTGTATGTGAAAACTTTTTAGGGCTAATATCATTAGTTATCATATAATTTTCTAGTAAACCTAATGTCTCATCACTTAACATAATATGTTTTCTTGTTTTTTCTTCCATTTATATTCCCTCCACTTTTTTTAGGCGATCGGATAAATTTTCGATGGCCATATCGATAGATTTTGTTTGATTAATAACAACGAGTTCCTCTACTTCGAGTGTTATTGTTTGAATTTCTTTTTTTATGTTCTTCAGTTCTCTTTCAATCGAAGAATCCTTTCTTTTCCTCTTAAACTTTAAAAAATCAAACATCGTCATCTCCTCCATACAGTAATAACGTCATCATTTGTTTTTGTACTCGCATAAATTCTTGAAATGTTTTTTCTTGTTCAGCCATTCGTTGAGATAATGTTTCTACTATTTCATCAAATTTTTTCTTCTTATAAATTTCCAATGGTTTGTTGTAATCTTCACCAATTAAAAGCTTCACATAATCGTTTCTCGTCCAGTTAACTCCTGTTTTTTCTGTTAGATACGCTGCACGCTGCTCTAAATGATGGACAACATCAGGCTCAACTCGTTGTAATCTAATATCCATTTAGTACCAACCTCCCGAAATTTTACTTATTACGACCTTTTTTTGAAAGAGCATAAGGGTTTTTTGCCTCACGGCGTGATTTCATGCTTCGCAAATCACTCCTAATCGGCTGTGCCTCTTGGTTTTTGAAGAAATTTAGTACCACAGAAAAAGTGCCTCATTAAAATAGCCTATCTCCCACTAAAATCCCACACTTTTTAAGCTAAGTCCCACGATTTAGAGTAAAGTCCCACTCCTAAAATACAATGTCCCACGCACGTCCCACTGTGATAAATTGAATGTCCCACACAAGTCCCACGCTCTATTTCACCATTTTTGTCTGAAGCAACTTGATTTTTTGTTGATACTTTTCAATCTTTTCATTGAGTTCAGTTATCTTGCTTTTTGAAGACAAGGTGTTCCCTTTTAACGAATTAATATCGGATGTT
>NZ_AODH01000081.1 GCF_000525915.1 Brochothrix campestris FSL F6-1037
TGTAAAACAACCTTTATCGCTTCAACTTCGATGGTAAAACGAAATTGTTTTATCTCCAAACGTGTCATCCAAACACTAGCTGCCGAAGGACAGTTTATTACTTCTGAAAAAGATATCGCTTTTAGACAGAGTGTTTCAACAACTACTGTTAATCGTGCTTTACACCAATGGTCTCCTCAATTCAAACCGAACTATCAAAGGCTTCCACTACATCTTTCAATGGATGAATTCAAATCGGTAAAGAGTGCTGATAGTCAGATGCGTTTTATTTGCACTGATGCGAAAAAATATGAAATCATTGATATCCTCCCATCTAGAAGATTGCATCATCGATCGTTTTCATTTGTCCCAATTAGTAACACGCTCCCTTAATCAAACACGTATTAAACTCATGAACCGTTATGATACTTCAAACTCAGAAGATAAAAAGATTTATCGTAAACTCAAAGCGTATTGGAAATTACTTCTCAAAAACAAAACAGACTTAAGCGATTTTGATTATCGCTATCATCGTTTATTTAACGGACAAAAAAGTTCGAGAGGAATCATCGATTACTTTATGACACTGGATGTTGAATTCAAAGAAACGTACGAACTAGCACAGCAATTACTGATTGCGCTACAACACAAAAATTTCCCTGCTTACCAATCACTGATTCAGACTAAAAAACCTTTCGTTTCTTCACAACTGAAACGCAGTTTAAAAAATATTAAACAAGCATTTACTTGCAATCGAAAATAGCTTTAAATACAAGGATTCCAACGGGCATTTAGGAGGGATCAATAACAAAATAAAAGTGATTAAACGGATTTCGTTTGGTTACCGTAACTTTTCAAATTTCAGAAACAGGATTCTACTCGGATTCAATCATAAACGCATCGCTCCCAACTCGTAATTAATTGACTCTTTTACTGTCTTTTAATACGCGAGAGCCTCAATAATAAACGTGCAGCGTCATGACGTTTGTGAAGGCGACTCTAGCGGGAAAAGTGGCAGCTGAATACCTCAAGCGGAGCGCGGAGGATGAAGCGTCACCCGCAGAAAGCGTCCTTCACATTAGGAATGACTACAAAAAAAAGCAGCTACCAAAAAAGGTAGCTGCAAAAAATGACTTATTTTTACTAAATTTTGAATAACAACACTATTTGACATAGAGCCATTAAAATTCAGAGACTTGAG
>NZ_AODH01000082.1 GCF_000525915.1 Brochothrix campestris FSL F6-1037
AACTGATCGTCTCTCAGGGTCTTACTCACATAAAGTGATGGGAAATCTCATCTCGAGGGGGGGCTTCACGCTTAGATGCTTTCAGCGTTTATCCCTTCCACACATAGCTACCCAGCGATGCTCCTGGCGGAACAACTGGTACACCAGCGGTGTGTCCATCCCGGTCCTCTCGTACTAAGGACAGCTCCTCTCAAATTTCCTGCGCCCGCGACGGATAGGGACCGAACTGTCTCACGACGTTCTGAACCCAGCTCGCGTACCGCTTTAATGGGCGAACAGCCCAACCCTTGGGACCGACTACAGCCCCAGGATGCGATGAGCCGACATCGAGGTGCCAAACCTCCCCGTCGATGTGGACTCTTGGGGAGATAAGCCTGTTATCCCCGGGGTAGCTTTTATCCGTTGAGCGATGGCCCTTCCATGCGGAACCACCGGATCACTAAGCCCGACTTTCGTCCCTGTTCGACTTGTAGGTCTCACAGTCAAGCTCCCTTGTGCTTTACAC
>NZ_AODH01000083.1 GCF_000525915.1 Brochothrix campestris FSL F6-1037
TTTGTAATTACTTTTTATCATGTAAATCTTTATTAGTTATACCATTCACATCAAAACGTTTCAATCGTTCCATTTGTGGCACAACAGTATTGAAAATATTATCCCCATCAAAACTTTCAATCGCTTTATCCATGATGTATTGATCGACTTTACCATTGTTTTTATGAAGAACTTGTAATATCCCTAGTAAATCAAGATTCAAATCGTATTTCTTCATAAGTGAAATCAACTCTTTCACATAACTCTCCGCCCCTGTTAAAGAACGTTCTTGTGTCTGTAAGGAAATTAAAACATAGTCTGATGCAATAATTGCATTTTTGGTAACCTCTTTAGACATCGGTGGGACATCGATAATAATAATGTCATAGTCCGATTTGATTTCATCTAATAAACCTTTAACTAAAAAGTCTTGTTTATACTCATCCGTAATATTTTGATAGATGTATTTAGGAAAATCTTCAAAATCAATGAAACTCGGTATTAGCGAAAGATTTGGAATTATTTCTACCGGTAAATCAACAAAGCTGGCTTGCTCAATACCCGCCATCAATGTTTTGTTGATTGCTGGCACCGCCCCTTCGTTATTTGCCGACCGAGTTAGCATTAACGATTTAGTTGCATTTGATTGTGGATCCATATCTACAACTAATGTTTTAATACCTAGTGTCGATAATACATAACCAATCATAACCGCGTTCGTTGTTTTACCTGCACCGCCA
>NZ_AODH01000084.1 GCF_000525915.1 Brochothrix campestris FSL F6-1037
GTGAGCGGTGAGAAGTTAGTTAACAACAAAACAAAAGCAACAGCGCACGTCGGTGATACACTCAACTACAGTATTAAACTGACGCATGAGGCTGGAAGTGGCCCATGGGTTGGTCAAGTGGTAGATAAATTACCGAATCATGTGAGCTATGTACCAAACAGTACGACCATTGACGGCAAAGCAGTCGCCGACAAAGGAATTTGGAACGAACAAACGTTGACGGTGAAAGAGCTCCGTTTAACAAACGAAACAGCAACCGCAGTGATTGCCTTTAAGGTGAAAGTAAAAGAAGAAGCCTTAAATACGACAGTTGTCAATAAAGCGGTGGCAACACCAAAAGATCCCGATGATAACCCACCTGTACCAGATATCCCAAGCGTACCGACAGTGGTGGTGCCGACAGCAGGTAAATTAAAAGCTGAGAAAAAACGTCTTCAATGCCAGCAATGATGCGATTGATCACAAAGCCGTTAAAGTTGGCGCGGTCATTAGCTATCAAATTAAGGCAACGAACACATCAGCGCCAACGACGATTATTAACAAGGTGAAAATTGGCGATGCGATTCCAGCAGGACTCGTGTATCAACCAGGCAGCCTGAAAGTAACCGGAGTTGATGGCAAAGAAAAAGCGTTAGCAGATGATGCGGTTACCGGTCAAAAACTAGCGACAGGTGACCTCGGGTCACTCAAAGGTGGCGAAAGCCTCTTCATCAGTTTCAAAGTGAAAGTAAGTGCGGAAGCTAAAGGCAAGGTTGTCAACGTGGCAACAGTCGATGGCAATGTGCCACCGCCAACACCAGGTGAGCCAGATGTGCCACTTGTACCAGAAAAACCAACCACTGATATTAACGTTCCACCAGGTCAAGTGAGCGGTGAGAAGTTAGTTAACAACAAAACAAAAGCAACAGCGCACGTCGGTGATACACTCAACTACAGTATTAAACTGACGCATGAGGCTGGAAGTGGCCCATGGGTTGGTCAAGTGGTAGATAAATTACCGA
>NZ_AODH01000085.1 GCF_000525915.1 Brochothrix campestris FSL F6-1037
CTGATGTGATTATTGGTCGTGCTGAGATACCTATCTCATGTTCTGTTAGAACGCTCTATCGCCTATTTAAAGCGAACGACTTCGATATCACAAAGCTACCAATGAAAGGTAAACGTAAGCCAAACGGACACAACGAACGTCGCGGAAGGCAAGCATTTAAGCGTAATATTTCGGAACGATTGACTGATTATACGCAATTCAATCAAGAATTTGGACACTTGGAAGGTGATACAATTGTCGGTGTTCATCATAAAAGTGCTGTTATCACGTTAGTTGAGCGACTTTCAAAAGTGATAATCACATTAAAACCAGAAGGTCGTAAAGCAGCAGATATCGAAAAAGCAACGACTGCTTGGTTACAATCTATTCCCAAACATATGTTTAAATCAATCACGTTTGATTGTGGAAAAGAATTCTCAAACTGGAAAGAAATGAGTAACTCGAATGATATCTCTATCTATTTTTCGGATCCTGGAACACCTTCACAACGCGGTCTAAACGAAAATTCTAATGGCATTTTGCGTCGAAATGGCTTGCCAAAAAAGATGGACTTTAACCAAGTTGACCAAAACTTCATTTCAGCTGTTGCTTCAAAAAGAAATCACATACCAAGAAAATCATTAAACTACCGGACACCATTGGAAGTGTTTTTGAGTGACGTAAATGAAGAACAATTGTCCAGCTTAATTTGACA
>NZ_AODH01000086.1 GCF_000525915.1 Brochothrix campestris FSL F6-1037
GGTGCCAAACCTCCCCGTCGATGTGGACTCTTGGGGAGATAAGCCTGTTATCCCCGGGGTAGCTTTTATCCGTTGAGCGATGGCCCTTCCATGCGGAACCACCGGATCACTAAGCCCGACTTTCGTCCCTGTTCGACTTGTAGGTCTCACAGTCAAGCTCCCTTGTGCCTTTACACTCTGCGAATGATTTCCAACCATTCTGAGGGAACCTTTGGGCGCCTCCGTTACTCTTTAGGAGGCGACCGCCCCAGTCAAACTGCCCATCTGACACTGTCTCCCACCCCGATAAGGGGTGCGGGTTAGAATGGTCATGTCACAAGGGTAGTATCCCACCAACGCCTCATCCGAAGCTAGCGCTCCGGAGTCCAAGGCTCCTACCTATCCTGTACAAGTGACACAAACATTCAATATCAGATTGCAGTAAAGCTCCACGGGGTCTTTCCGTCCTGTCGCGGGTAACCTGCATCTTCACAGGTACTATAATTTCACCGAGTCTCTTGTTGAGACAGTGCCCAAATCGTTACACCTTTCGTGCGGGTCGGAACTTACCCGACAAGGAATTTCGCTACCTTAGGACCGTTATAGTTACGGCCGCCGTTTACTGGGGCTTCAATTCGCACCTTCGCTTGCGCTAAGCACTCCTCTTAACCTTCCAGCACCGGGCAGGTGTCAGCCCATATACTTCATCTTACGATTTTGCATAGACCTGTGTTTTTGGTAAACAGTCGCTTGGGCCTATTCACTGCGGCTCTCTCAGGCTTTCACCTTAATAGAGCACCCCTTCTCCCGAAGTTACGGGGTCATTTTGGCCGAGTTCCTTAACAAGAGTTCTCTCGCTCACCTTAGGATTCTCTCCTCATCTACCTGTGTCGGATTGCGGTACGGGCAGTCATTAACTAACTAGAGGCTTTTCTTGGCAGTGTGGAATCAGAACCTACGGCACTAGGTGCCACCACATCACAACTCAGCTTACACGGAAAGCGGATTTGCCTACTTTCCTGCCTAATTGCTTGTACATGCATATCCATCAGCATGCGTTCGTATCCTACTGCGTCCCCCCATCGCTCAAACATTAATGACTGGTACAGAAATATCAATCTGTTGTCCATCGCCTACGCCTATCGGCCTCAGCTTAGGTCCCGACTAACCCTGGGCGGACGAGCCTTCCCCAGGAAACCTTAGATATTCGGTGGACGGGATTCTCACCCGTCTTTCGCTACTCATACCGGCATTCTCACTTCTAAACACTCCACCAGTCCTCACGGTCTGACTTCGCTGTCTTTAGAACGCTCTCCTACCACGAACATCATAGATGTTCATCCACAGTTTCGGTAATACGTTTAGCCCCGGTACATTTTCGGCGCGGTGTCACTCGACTAGTGAGCTATTACGCACTCTTTAAATGGTGGCTGCTTCTGAGCCAACATCCTAGTTGTCTAAGCAATACTACATCCTTTTCCACTTAACGTATATTTAGGGACCTTAACTGGTGGTCTGGGCTGTTTCCCTCTCGACAATGGATCTTATCACTCACTGTCTGACTCCCGAGTATAAGTCGATGGCATTCGGAGTTTATCTGAATTCAGTAACCCTAGATGGGCCCCTAGTTCAAACAGTGCTCTACCTCCACGACTCTCTACCTCGAGGCTAGCCCTAAAGCTATTTCGGAGAGAACCAGCTATCTCCAGGTTCGATTGGAATTTCTCCGCTACCCACACCTCATCCCCGCAATTTTCAACTTACGTGGGTTCGGACCTCCAGTAAGTTTTACCTTACCTTCATCCTGGACATGGGTAGATCACCTGGTTTCGGGTCTACGCCTACTAACTAATTCGCCCTATTCAGACTCGCTTTCGCTGCGGCTCCGTCTTCTCGACTTAACCTTGCTAGTAAACGTAACTCGCCGGTTCATTCTACAAAAGGCACGCTATCACCCATTAACGGGCTTTAACTACTTGTAGGCACACGGTTTCAGGAACTATTTCACTCCCCTTCCGGGGTTCTTTTCACCTTTCCCTCACGGTACTGGTACACTATCGGTCACTAGGGAGTATTTAGCCTTACGGGATGGTCCCCGTGGATTCCGACGGAATTTCTCGTGTTCCGCCGTACTCAGGATACATTCTGGAGAGAAGCGCTTTTCGTTTACGGGACTGTTACCCTCTTTGGTTAACCTTTCCAGGTTACTCAACTAAACGCTTCCTTTGTAACTCCGTGTAGAATGTCCTACAACCCCAAAGAGCAAGCTCTTTGGTTTGGGCTGTTTCCGTTTCGCTCGCCGCTACTCAGGAAATCGATTTTTCTTTCTCTTCCTGCAGGTAATAAGATGTTTCAGTTCCCTGCGTCTGCCGTCAAACAACCTATGTATTCAGTTGTAGACACTATGCGATCAAGCATAGTAGGTTTCCCCATTCGGAAATCTCTGGATCAAAGCTTACGTACAGCTCCCCAAAGCATATCGGTGTTAGTCCCGTCCTTCATCGGCTCCTAGTGCCAAGGCATTCACCGTGCGCCCTTTCTAACTTAACCTTCAGATTTGTGTTCGTTGTTAAACAACTACTAACGCCTCTTTACTAATCACCTTACGGTTTTTAGTTCGACATAATGAACATATGTCTGGTTGGTCGTGCGATACGACCTGATGATTATAAATCACCTAAAATGAGTCTCGGTTGTTACTTGGTCTTTCTATTTCATATCAATTAGTATTCAGTTTTCAAAGAACAAACATAAATGAGAAGATTGACTTCTCAAAACTAAACGAACAAGCAGATGTCATACAACAATTAATGTAACTTATCACACCCGAAGGTGTGTTCCTATTCCTTAGAAAGGAGGTGATCCAGCCGCACCTTCCGATACGGCTACCTTGTTACGACTTCACCCCAATTATCTATCCCACCTTAGACGGCTAGCTCCCGAAGGTTACCAAACCGGCTTTGGGTGTTACAAACTCTCGTGGTGTGACGGGCGGTGTGTACAAGGCCCGGGAACGTATTCACCGTAGCATGCTGATCTACGATTACTAGCGATTCCGGCTTCATGCAGGCGAGTTGCAGCCTGCAATCCGAACTGAGAATAATTTTATGGGATTGGCTCCACCTCGCGGCTTCGCGACCCTTTGTATTATCCATTGTAGCACGTGTGTAGCCCAGGTCATAAGGGGCATGATGATTTGACGTCATCCCCACCTTCCTCCGGCTTACACCGGCAGTCACTTTAGAGTGCCCAACTTAATGCTGGCAACTAAAATCAAGGGTTGCGCTCGTTGCGGGACTTAACCCAACATCTCACGACACGAGCTGACGACAACCATGCACCACCTGTCACTTTGTCCCCGAAGGGAAAGTTCTGTCTCCAGAATGGTCAAAGGATGTCAAGACCTGGTAAGGTTCTTCGCGTTGCTTCGAATTAAACCACATGCTCCACCGCTTGTGCGGGCCCCCGTCAATTCCTTTGAGTTTCAACCTTGCGGTCGTACTCCCCAGGCGGAGTGCTTAATGCGTTAACTGCAGCACTAAGGGGCGGAAACCCCCTAACACTTAGCACTCATCGTTTACGGCGTGGACTACCAGGGTATCTAATCCTGTTTGCTCCCCACGCTTTCGCGCCTCAGCGTCAGTAACAGACCAGAGAGCCGCCTTCGCCACTGGTGTTCCTCCAAATATCTACGCATTTCACCGCTACACTTGGAATTCCACTCTCCTCTTCTGTCCTCAAGTCTTCCAGTTTCCAATGACCCTCCCCGGTTGAGCCGGGGGCTTTCACATCAGACTTAAAAGACCGCCTGCGCGCGCTTTACGCCCAATAATTCCGGACAACGCTTGCCACCTACGTATTACCGCGGCTGCTGGCACGTAGTTAGCCGTGGCTTTCTGGTTAGATACCGTCAAGGGGTGAACAGTTACTCTCACCCTTGTTCTTCTCTAACAACAGAGCTTTACGACCCGAAGGCCTTCTTCGCTCACGCGGCGTTGCTCGGTCAGACTTTCGTCCATTGCCGAAGATTCCCTACTGCTGCCTCCCGTAGGAGTTTGGGCCGTGTCTCAGTCCCAATGTGGCCGATCACCCTCTCAGGTCGGCTATGGATCGTCGCCTTGGTAAGCCATTACCTTACCAACTAGCTAATCCAGCGCGGGTCCATCTCACAGTGACAGCCGAAACCGTCTTTCACTTGAACATCTTATGATGTTCAGCACATTCGGTATTAGCATCGATTTCTCGATGTTATCCCCAGCTGTGAGGCAGGTTACCCACGTGTTACTCACCCGTCCGCCACTAACTTCAAAGGAGCAAGCTCCTTATCCGTTCGTTCGACTTGCATGTATTAGGCACGCCGCCAGCGTTCGTCCTGAGCCAGGATCAAACTCTCGTTAAAAAGTAACGGTGTTTAAACCGTCAAATGATCCTTAACTAGTTCGCTAGCTAAAAATTTATTACTTATTGTCGTTACGAAATTAATTGGTTTAAACTCCTAAGAGTTTAA
>NZ_AODH01000087.1 GCF_000525915.1 Brochothrix campestris FSL F6-1037
AAACAGATGCCGACGGCAAACCATTAGCAGGAGCAGCCTTCAATGTAATCGATGAAACTGATGCGGTTGTTGCATCAGTAAAAGCGGACGACGAAGGAAAAGTAACGGTTAACGATTTAGCACCAGGCAAATACAGCTTTGTAGAAACAAAAGCGCCAGCAGGTTACATCCTTAACCCAACAGCGATGGCGTTTGAAATTAAAGCAGAACAAGCAGGCGAGCCAAAAGTGATCGAAACAGGCGCGTTTGTGAATTATCAAGGCACAGCAACATTACTGAAAACAGATGCCGACGGCAAACCATTAGCAGGAGCAGCCTTCGATGTGATTGATGAAACTGATGCGGTCATTGCATCAGTAAAAGCGGACGACGAAGGAAAAGTAACGGTTAACGATTTAGCACCAGGAAAATACAGCTTTGTAGAAACAAAAGCGCCAACAGGTTACATTTTAAATACAACACCGGTTGCATTTGAAGTAACTGCTGACCCGACAGCGGAGTCAACAGTAGTCGATGCGGGCGCGTTTGCGAATTATCAAGGCACAGCAACAATACTAAAAACAGATGCCGACGGCAAACCATTAGCAGGAGCAGCCTTCGATGTGATTGATGAAACTGATACGGTTGTTGCATCAGTAAAAGCGGACGACGAAGGAAAAGTAACGGTTAACGATTTAGCACCAGGAAAATACAGCTTTGTAGAAACAAAAGCGCCAACAGGTTACATTTTAAACACAACCCCCGGTTGCGTTTTGAAATTAAAGCAGAGCAAGCAGGCGAGCCAAAAGTGATTGAAACA
>NZ_AODH01000088.1 GCF_000525915.1 Brochothrix campestris FSL F6-1037
TACTGCACATCCTTCGCGTTTATCGCTTGGCCGTCTTTATTTAACACTCGTTTGAACGGGGCATCTGCATCGTATGCTTGACCGACATATAACGACACGTCTTGTAATTCAGCAGTTGTTTGATCGGCTTTAACCGTCACCTTGGCTGGCTCACTGTACACCCACTTACTGAGGGCGTTGGCAATCACGATTCGCACCTGATGTGTGCCTGGTTTAGTGGTGTCTAATTCTTTCGTCAACACATTGTTCACATAGTAATACTGCACATCCTTCGCGTTTATCGCTTGGCCGTCTTTATTTAACACTCGTTTGAACGGGGCATCTGCATCGTATGCTTGACCGACATATAACGACACGTCTTGTAATTCCGCAGTTGTTTGATCGGCTTTAACCGTCACCTTGGCTGGCTCACTGTACACCCACTTACCGAGGGCGTTGGCAATCACGATTCGTACCTGATGTGTGCCTGGTTTAGTGGTGTCTAACTCCTTCGTCAACACATTGTTCACATAGTAATACTGCACATCCTTCGCGTTTATCGCTTGGCCGTCTTTATTTAACACTCGTTTGAACGGGGCATCTGCATCGTATGCTTGACCGACATATAACGACACGTCTTGTAATTCAGCAGTTGTTTGATCGGCTTTAACCGTCACCTTGGCTGGCTCACTGTACACCCACTTACTGAGGGCGTTGGCAATCACGATTCGCA
>NZ_AODH01000089.1 GCF_000525915.1 Brochothrix campestris FSL F6-1037
GTTTAATGATTTTTCTTGGGATGTGATTTCTTTTTGAAGCAACAGCTGAAATGAAGTTTTGGTCAACTTGGTTAAAGTCCATCTTTTTTGGCAAGCCATTTCGACGCAAAATGCCATTAGAATTTTCGTTTAGACCGCGACGTTCGTTGTGTCCGTTTGGCTTACGTTTACCTTTCATTGGTAGCTTTGTGATATCGAAGTCGTTCGCTTTAAATAGGCGATAGAGCGTTCTAACAGAACATGAGATAGGTATCTCAGCACGACCAATAATCACATCAGGTGTCCAGCCTTTAGCTGTCATTTTCTGAATGTAAGTTTGTTGATCCGCACTTAAAATGATAGAACGTCTGCCACAATATGTTTTATTTTCTTTGTATCTTTGATAATAATCATTAGCTGATAAACCTTTTTTAAGAAAATTGTAGACATTATAAATCGTTTGTCTTGAACGTCCAAATATCTTCGATACGGTTAAAACAGATTGTTTCGTTTGGAAATAGGCTTCTATCATTACAAGCTCATTTGGTGTAAGATGTTTATAGGTCATTTGTCTTCACTCCTAATAATTCTTTGGTCGGAACTATTTTGAGTGTCGCACAAAATGACTTTTTTATTTGTCTAGCTTAATTTTACTATCG
>NZ_AODH01000090.1 GCF_000525915.1 Brochothrix campestris FSL F6-1037
ACCCGAAAAAAATTATTTTCGGTGGCGGTGTCATGAAGCAAAGCCAGCTGTATCCAAAAATGCGTCACTATTTTAATGAATTAATGAACGGTTACGTCAATACCCCACCACTCGATCAGTACCTCGTTTACTGCGAATTGGGCGATGATGCTGGTATTACTGGGGCTTTGTTATTGGCTAAGGAAACGTTAGTTTAATAACCATTTTATCTATAGCTCTCTGAGATTGAAGATAAATGTTGTTCTAAGTCGTTACGACTTGCTCGCTCGGGATTACATAGCATCAGTACGCGCTTCGTCACTCGCTCGTCGAGCTTACTAGAATGAAAGTAATTTAGAGACGTTCTAAACTGCAGTGATTGGAGAAACGAAAGTGAAATCAACCGCTTAGAAGCAAACAGCTTGGAAGATAAATGAAGGCGACTATTTACCGTCGCTGCCATTTATCTGAAAGTTGACAGCTTCTGGTTGATGTAACTAGAGGAACGAAAGTGAAATCAACCGCCTAGAAGCAAACAGCTTGGAAGATA
>NZ_AODH01000092.1 GCF_000525915.1 Brochothrix campestris FSL F6-1037
TTTGAATTCAACATCCAGTGTCATAAAGTAATCGATGATTCCTCTCGAACTTTTTTTGTCCGTTAAATAAACGATGATAGCGATAATCAAAATCGCTTAAGTCTGTTTTGTTTTTTGAGAAGTAATTTCCAATACGCTTTGAGTTTACGATAAATCTTTTTATCTTCTGAGTTTGAAATATCATAACGGTTCATGAGTTTAATGCGTGTTTGATTAAGGGAACGTGTTACTAATTGGGACAAATGAAAACGATCGATAATGCAATCTTCTAGATGGGAGGATATCAATGATTTCATATTTTTTCGCATCAGTGAAAATAAAACGCATCTGACTATCAGCACTCTTTACCGATTTGAATTCATCCATTGAAAGATGTAGAGGAAGCCTTTGATAGTTCGGTTTGAATTGAGGAGACCATTGGTGTAAAGCACGATTAACAGTAGTTGTTGAAACACTCTGTCTAAAAGCGATATCTTTTTCAGAAGTAATAAACTGCCCTTCGGCAGCTAGTGTTTGAATGACACGTCTGGAGATAAAACAATTTCGTTTTACCATCGA
>NZ_AODH01000093.1 GCF_000525915.1 Brochothrix campestris FSL F6-1037
TGTGAACAGCTGAAGTTTTTGTAAATTTCTTCTAAAAATAGCTCTTTTGGTGTTTGAAATCCTAAAATCCGACGTGGCAAATTATTCATCCATGTTTGAATCCGTTGGACAAGTTGATCACTTACATCACTGACAGAACGTCCTTTTGGAATGAATCTTCGAATGATTCCATCATGATT
The DNA here is from genome assembly GCF_000525915.1 of Brochothrix campestris FSL F6-1037. Taxonomy (GTDB): domain Bacteria; phylum Bacillota; class Bacilli; order Lactobacillales; family Listeriaceae; genus Brochothrix; species Brochothrix campestris. Next base: position 180 of record NZ_AODH01000093.1, read on the forward strand.
TTCATTGGTGCCACGTTCCCAAGAGGAATAAGGATGTGTGAAATAAATAGCCAGTGTATCTTTGAGCAACTCATTGATGCCTGAAAATTCTTTGCCATTATCCGCAGTAATGGTTTTAAAGATGGCTCCAAAATATGATCCACACTGTTTCTTTAGTTGTAAGAGGGCTTTATTCACAAAAGATGCTTGTTTTCCTTCGACTTTGAGTATGAATTCAAATCGTGTTTTACGCTCAGTCAATGTTAATAAAACAGCGTCTGCTTTATTTTTCAGACCAACAACAGTATCAATTTCCCAATGCCCCTAATTCTTCTC
>NZ_AODH01000094.1 GCF_000525915.1 Brochothrix campestris FSL F6-1037
TAAGTTAGACAGAATAAATGAGGGCTTGTAAACTAAGACTACTAATAAAAAGGAGTGTGCTACTATGCCACGTCAACGTCGAACATTTACGCCTGAATTTAAACTGCAAATGGTGAAGCTTTATGAAAATGGAAAGTCACGTGCTGATATTGCTCGTGAATATGATTTAACCCCTTCGGGATTAGATAAATGGATTAAAAATCATCAAGCTACTGGCTCGTTCGCAGCTAAAGATAATCGAACAGAAGATGAAATAGAACTAGATAAATTACGTAAAGAAAATCAGCGGTTACTAATGGAGAATGATATTTTAAAGCAAGCGGCGCTGATCATGGGACGAAAATAAATGTGATTCGTAATAACGCTCACCTTTATTCGGTATCAGCAATGTGTGCCGCCCTCGAGATTAAAAGGAGCACCTATTATTATCATATAAATTTAGATGCCACTTCGCAGCGAAAAACAGAGGACATCGCACTTTCAAAAGAAATTGAACGGATTTTCAAAGAAAGCCGTAATAATTAGGGTACGCGTAAAATCAAAAGAGAATTATTAAAGTTAGCTGAACCTAAAACATGTATCAAGAACGCCGAATTAGCCGCATAATGCATTCGTTAGGTTTAGTTTCAAACTACACTGTGGCTCAATTTAAACCGCAAAAAT
>NZ_AODH01000095.1 GCF_000525915.1 Brochothrix campestris FSL F6-1037
CCACAACAAATTTATAAGGGGGATTCGACAATGTCAGCTATCACTTTTTAATAATATCGCGAATTCCTCTGGAATTACAGATGAAACTATTTCTTTTCCAAAAACATGGTGTTTAACTCAGTTAATTAAAGGTGTTTTAAGCACTTGTTATTTTGGTACACGCTCTTACACACACTCACGGTGTGCGAATTGCGGCTTTCATAATAAAACAGTTAAAATCATTAAACACGGAACTAAACTATCACGTATCACACTCCCTAAAACAAATAACCTTCCAACCTATCTCTTTTTAAAGAAGCAACGCTTCTTATGTAAAGGATGTAAAACAACCTTTATCGCTTCAACTTCGATGGTAAAAAGAAATTGTTTTATCTCCAAACGTGTCATCCAAACACTAGCTGCCGAAGGGCAGTTTATTACTTCTGAAAAAGATATCGCTTTTAGACAGAGTGTTTCAACAACTACTGTTAAGCGTGCTTTACACCAATGGTCGCCTCAATTCAAACCGAACTATCAAAGGCTTCCACTACATCTTTCAATGGATGAATTCAAATCGGTAAAGAGTGCTGATAGTCAGATGCGTTTTATTTGCACTGATGCGAAAAAATATGAAATCATTGATATCCTCCCATCTAGAAGATTGCATCATCGATCGTTTTCATTTGTCCCAATTAGTAACACGTTCCCTTAATCAAACACGCATTAAACTCATGAACCGTTATGATACTTCAAACTCAGAAGATAAAAAGATTTATCGTAAACTCAAAGCGTATTGGAAATTACTTCTCAAAAAACAAAACAGACTTAAGCGATTTTGATTATCGCTATCATCGTTTATTTAACGGACAAAAAAGTTCGAGAGGAATCAGCGATTACTTTATGACACTGGATGTTGAATTCAAAGAAACGTACGAACTAGCACAGCAATTACTGATTGCGGTACAACACAAAAATTCCCCTGCTTACCAATCACTGATTCAGACTAAAAAACCTTTCGTTTCTTCACAACTGAAACGCAGTTTAAAAAATATTAAACAAGCATTTACCTACAATCGAAAATAGTTCTAAATACGAGGATTCCAACGGGCATTTAGGAGGGATCAATAACAAAATAAAAGTGATTAAACGGATTTCGTTTGGTTACCGTAACTTTTCAAATTTCAGAAACAGGATTCTACTCGGATTCAATCATAAACGCATCGCTCCCAACTCGTAATTAATTGACTCTTGTACTGTCTTTTAATACGCGAGGAGCCTCAATAATAAACGTGCAGCGTCATGACGTTTGTGAAGGCGACTCTAGCGGGAAAAGTGGCAGCTGAATACCCCCCAGCGGAGCGCGG
>NZ_AODH01000096.1 GCF_000525915.1 Brochothrix campestris FSL F6-1037
ATGTAATCATAATTTTTTTCTACAATATCTGGAATGGACAAACAGTAAATTGAACAAAAATTATAAGGGCTGTAATTTAAATTCGGTAGGCGTTAAATAACCCAATGTTCCATGAATACGGATGTTGTTAAACCAATGAACGTAATCATTTAATTCAAGTTCCAGCTGATTAAGATTGGAAAAGTGAGCTTGGTTTGCGAATTCTGTTTTAAACACTTTGAATGTTGCTTCCGCTACAGCGTTATCGTAAGGACAACCCTTCATACTTAGTGAACGTTGAATATTAAATGTTTCAAGCGCTTCATCAATCAACCGATTATCAAATTCTTTCCCTCGATCCGTGTGAAACAGCTGTATGTCATTTAAATTTGCAGAAATGCTTGCTAATGCTTCATAGACAAGACTTGCAGTCTTGTTTTTTTCCTACACTATGTCCAATAATTTCACGATTGAAAAGGTCTACAAATAAACATACATAATGCCACTTTCCACCGACACGAACGTATGTTAAATCACTTACAACGACAGCTAATTCTTTTTCTTGAATGAACGCACGTTTTAACTCGTTTCTTATAAGTGCCTCATTCGAACGTGATTTTTGCGGTTTAAATTGAGCCACAGTGTCGTTTGAAACTAAACCTAACGAATGCATTATGCGGCTAATTCGGCGTCTTGATACATGTTTAGGTTCAGCTAACTTTAATAATTCTCTTTTGATTTTACGCGTACCCTAATTATTACGGCTTTCTTTGAAAATCCGTTCAATTTCTTTTAAAAGTGCGATGTCCTCTGTTTTTCGCTGCGAAGTGGCATCTAAATTTATATGATAATAATAGGTGCTCCTTTTAATCTCGAGGACGGCACACATTGCTGATACCGAATAAAGGTGAGCGTTATTACGAATCACATTTATTTTCGTCCCATGATCAGCGCCGCTTGCTTTAAAATATCATTCTCCATTA
>NZ_AODH01000097.1 GCF_000525915.1 Brochothrix campestris FSL F6-1037
TTGGAATCCTGTATTTAAAGCTATTTCCGATTGCTAGGTAAATGCTTGTTTAATGTTTTTAAACTAGCGTTTATGTTGTGAAGAAACGAAAGGTTTTTTAGTCTGAATCAGTGATTGGTAAGCAGGGGAATTTTTGTGTTGTAGCGCAATCAGTAATTGCTGTGCTAGTTCGTATGTTTCTTTGAATTCAACATCCAGTGTCATAAAGTAATCGATGATTCCTGTCGAACTTTTTTGTCCGTTAAATAAACGATGATAGCGATAATCAAAATCGCTTAAGTCTGTTTTGTTTTTTGAGAAGTAATTTCCAATACGCTTTGAGTTTACGATAAATCTTTTTATCTTCTGAGTTTGGAGTATCATAACGGTTCATGAGTTTAATACGTGTTTGATTAAGGGAGCGTGTTAATAATTGGGACAAATGAAAACGATCGATGATGCAATCTTCTAGATGGGAGGATATCAATGATTTCATATTTTTTCGCATCAGTGAAAATAAAACACATCTGACTATCAGCACTCTTTACCGATTTGAATTCATCCATTGAAAGATGTAGTGGAAGCCTTTGATAGTTCGGTTTGAATTGAGGAGACCATTGGTGTAAAGCACGATTAACAGTAGTTGTTGTAACACTCTGTCTAAAAGCGATATCTTTTTCAGAAGTAATAAACTGTCCTTCGGCAGCTAGTGTTTGGATGACACGTTTGGAGATAAAACAATTTCGTTTTACCATCGAAGTTGAAGCGATAAAGGTTGTTTTACATCCTTTACATAAGAAGCGTTGCTTCTTTAAAAAGAGATAGGTTGGAAGGTTATTTGTTTTAGGGAGTGTGATACGTGATAGTTTAGTTCCGTGTTTACTGAGTTTAACTGTTTTATTATTAAAGCCGCAATTCGCACACCGTGAGGGTGTGTAAGAGCGTGTACCAAAATAACAAGTGCTTAAAACACCTTTAATTAACTGAGTTAAACACCATGTTTTTGGAAAAGAAATAGTTTCATCTGTAATTCCAGAGGAATTCGCGATATTATTAAAAGTGATAGCTGACATTGTCGAATCCCGCTTATAAATTTGTTGTGATGACTTAA
>NZ_AODH01000098.1 GCF_000525915.1 Brochothrix campestris FSL F6-1037
ATAAACGCTGAAAGCATCTAAGCGTGAAGCCCCCCCTCGAGATGAGATTTCCCATCACTTTATGTGAGTAAGACCCTGAGAGACGATCAGGTTGATAGGTTCGGAGTGGAAGTGCAGCGATGTACGGAGCGGACGAATACTAATAGGTCGAGGACTTAACCTTATTAAGTTTTAAAAGCGAAAATGACGATGGGTTGTTACCTTTCGAAAAAACATCAATTAGTATTCAGTTTTGAGAGTGCAAGCTTTCATGAAAATTTCATAATTATCCAAGCAATTAGTAGATGATTTATCTATTAATGTGAATTTTAGATAAGCAAGTTATTCAAGGCGTCAATGAGTTGATTGCGGAGCGTACGTTTGTATGTGACAATTGAGACGAAGGAGACAACGATGAAGAACGATGGTTAGATGAAATTCAAACACATGTTTGGTGACGATAGCAAAGAGGATACACCTGTTCCCATCCCGAACACAGTAGTTAAGCTCTTTAGCGCCCGATGGTAGTTGGGGTTCCCCCTGTGAGAGTAGGACGTCGCCAAGCATAGTTTGGTAGTAATGGCAAAGAGGATACACCTGTTCCCATCCCGAACACAGTAGTTAAGCTA
>NZ_AODH01000099.1 GCF_000525915.1 Brochothrix campestris FSL F6-1037
TTTTCCCGCTAGAGTCGCCTTCACAAACGTCATGACGCTGCACGTTTATTATTGAGGCTCCTCGCGTATTAAAAGACAGTACAAGAGTCAATTAATTACGAGTTGGGAGCGATGCGTTTATGATTGAATCCGAGTAGAATCCTGTTTCGGAAATTTGAAAAGTTACGGTAACCAAACGAAATCCGTTTAATCACTTTTATTTTGTTATTGATCCCTCCTAAATGCCCGTTGGAATCCTTGTATTTAAAGCTATTTTCGATTGCAAGTAAATGCTTGTTTAATGTTTTTAAACTGCGTTTCAGTTGTGAAGAAACGAAAGGTTTTTTAGTCTGAATCAGTGATTGGTAAGCAGGGGGATTTTTGTGTTGTAGCGCAATCAGTAATTGCTGTGCTAGTTCGTACGTTTCTTTGAATTCAACATCCATTGTCATAAAGTAATCGATGATTCCTCTCGAACTTTTTTTGTCCGTTAAATAAACGATGATAGCGATAATCAAAATCGCTTAAGTCTGTTTTGTTTTTTGAGAAGTAATTTCCAATACGCTTTGAGTTTTACGATAAATCTTTTTATCTTCTGAGTTTGAAGTATCATAACGGTTCATGAGTTTAATGCGTGTTTGATTAAGGGAACGTGTTACTAATTGGGACAAA
>NZ_AODH01000100.1 GCF_000525915.1 Brochothrix campestris FSL F6-1037
GTGCTCCAATGGTATTTTTAATTGGCTCTATGTCAAATAAGTGTTGTTATTCAAAATTTAGTAAAATAAGTCATTTTTTGCAGCTATCTTTTTTTGGTAGTTGCTTTTTTTTGTAGTCATTCCTAATGTGAAGGACGCTTTCTGCGGGTGACGCTTCATCCTCCGCGCTCCGCTGTGGGGTATTCAGCTGCCACTTTTCCCGCTAGAGTCGCCTTCACAAACGTCATGACACTGCACGTTTATTATTGAGGCTCTCGCGTATTAAAAGACAGTAAAAGAGTCAATTAATTACGAGTTGGGAGCGATGCGTTTATGATTGAATCCGAGTAGAATCCTGTTTCTGAAATTTGAAAAGTTACGGTAACCAAACGAAATCCGTTTAATCACTTTTATTTTGTTATTGATCCCTCCTAAATGCCCGTTGGAATCCTCGTATTTAGAACTATTTTCGATTGCAGGTAAATGCTTGTTTAATGTTTTTAAACTGCGTTTCAGTTGTGAAGAAACGAAAGGTTTTTTTAGTCTGAATCAGTGATTGGTAAGCAGGGGGATTTTTGTGTTGTAGCGCAATCAGTAATTGCTGTGCTAGTTCGTACGTTTCTTTGAATTCAACATCCAGTGTCATAAAGTAATCGATGAGTCCTCTCGAACTTTTTTGTCCGTTAAATAAACGATGATAGCGATAATCAAAATCGCTTAAGTCTGTTTTTGTTTTTTGAGAAGTAATTTCCAATACGCTTTGAGTTTTACGATAAATCTTTTTATCTTCTGAGTTTGGAGTATCATAACGGTTCATGAGTTTAATACGTGTTTGATTAAGG
>NZ_AODH01000101.1 GCF_000525915.1 Brochothrix campestris FSL F6-1037
CTGCAACTCGCCTGCATGAAGCCGGAATCGCTAGTAATCGTAGATCAGCCATGCTACGGTGAATACGTTCCGGGCCTTGTACACACCGCCCGTCACACCACGAGAGTTTGTAACACCCAAAGCCGGTTTGGTAACCTTCGGGAGCTAGCCGTCTAAGGTGGGATAGATAATTGGGGTGAAGTCGTAACAAGGTAGCCGTATCGGAAGGTGCGGCTGGATCACCTCCTTTCTAAGGAATAGGAACACACCTTCGGGTGTGACAAGTTACATTAATTGTTGTATGACATCTGCTTGTTCGTTTAGTTTTGAGAAGTCAATCTTCTCATTTATGTTTGTTCTTTGAAAACTGAATACTAATTGATATGAAATAGAAAGACCAAGTAACAACCGAGACTCATTTTAGGTGATTTATAATCATCAGTCGTATCGCACGA
>NZ_AODH01000102.1 GCF_000525915.1 Brochothrix campestris FSL F6-1037
AGACACTATGCGATCAAGCATAGTAGGTTTCCCCATTCGGAAATCTCTGGATCAAAGCTTACGTACAGCTCCCCAAAGCATATCGGTGTTAGTCCCGTCCTTCATCGGCTCCTAGTGCCAAGGCATTCACCGTGCGCCCTTTCTAACTTAACCTTCAGATTTGTGTTCGTTGTTAAACAACTACTAACGCCTCTTTACTAATCACCTTACGGCTTTTAGTTCGACATAATGAACATATGTCTGGTTGGTCGTGCGATACGACCTGATGATTATAAATCACCTAAAATGAGTCTCGGTTGTTACTTGGTCTTTCTATTTCATATCAATTAGTATTCAGTTTTCAAAGAACAAAAAAATAATGGTGGAGCCTAGCGGGATCGAACCGCTGACCTCCTGCGTGCAAGGCAGGCGCTCTCCCAGCTGAGCTAAGGCCCCTTTATAAGGGTATTCAATTTAAAATGGTGGGCCTAAATGGACTCGAACCATCGACCTCACGCTTATCAGGCGTGCGCTCTAACCAGCTGAGCTATAGGCCCTTTGGAGAAGATTGACTTCTCAAAACTAAACGAACAAACAGATGTCATACAACAATTAATGTAACTTATCACACCCGAAGGTGTGTTCCTATTCCTTAGAAAGGAGGTGATCCAGCCGCACCTTCCGATACGGCTACCTTGTTACGACTTCACCCCA
>NZ_AODH01000103.1 GCF_000525915.1 Brochothrix campestris FSL F6-1037
TAAAATAATGTCATTTTTGTCAGCTACCTTTTTTGGTAGCTGCTTTTTTTGTAGTCATTCCTAATGTGAAGGACGCTTTCTGCGGGTGACGCTTCATCCTCCGCGCTCCGCTGTGGGGTATTCAGCTGCCACTTTTCCCGCTAGAGTCGCCTTCACAAACGTCATGACGCTGCACGTTTATTATTGAGGTTTTCGCGTATTAAAAGACAGTAAAAGAGTCAATTAATTACGAGTTGGGAGCGATGCGTTTATGATTGAATCTGAGTAGAATCCTGTTTCGAAAATTTGAAAAGTTACGGTAACCAAACGAAATCCGCTTAATCACTTTTATTTTGTTATTGATTCCTTCTAAATGCCCGTTGGAATCCTCGTATTTAAAGCTATTTCCGATTGCAGGTAAATGCTTGTTTAATATTTTTAAACTGCGTTTCAGTTGTGAAGAAACGAAAGGTTTTTTAGTCTGAATCAGTGATTGGTAAGCAGGGAAATTTTTGTGTTGTAGCGCAATCAGTAATTGCTGTGCTAGTTCGTACGTTTCTTTGAATTCAACATCCAGTGTCATAAA
>NZ_AODH01000104.1 GCF_000525915.1 Brochothrix campestris FSL F6-1037
GGGGTATTCAGCTGCCACTTTTCCCGCTAGAGTCGCCTTCACAAACGTCATGACGCTGCACGTTTATTATTGAGGCTCTCGCGTATTAAAAGACAGTAAAAGAGTCAATTAATTACGAGTTGGGAGCGATGCGTTTATGATTGAATCCGAGTAGAATCCTGTTTCGGAAATTTGAAAAGTAATCTCTGAGATGATGCAATCTTCTAGATGGGAGGATATCAATGATTTCATATTTTTTCGCATCAGTGCAAATAAAACTCATCTGACTATCAGCACTCTTTACCGATTTGAATTCATCCATTGAAAGATGTAGAGGAAGCCTTTGATAGTTCGGTTTGAATTGAGGAGACCATTGGTGTAAAGCACGATTAACAGTAGTTGTTGAAACACTCTGTCTAAAAGCGATATCTTTTTCAGAAGTAATAAACTGCCCTTCGGCAGCTAGTGTTTGAATGATGCATTTGGTGATAAAACAATTTCGTTTTACCATCGAAGTTGAAGCGATAAAGGTTGTTTTACATCCTTTACATAAGAAGCGTTGCTTCTTTAAAAAGAGATAGGTTGGAAGGTTATTTGTTTTAGGGAGTGTGATACGTGATAGTTTAGTTCCGTGTTTACTGAGTTTAACTGTTTTATTATTAAAGCCGCAATTCGCACACCGTGAGGGTGTGTAAGAGC
>NZ_AODH01000105.1 GCF_000525915.1 Brochothrix campestris FSL F6-1037
AACCTTTATCGCTTCAACTTCGATGGTAAAACGAAATTGTTTTATCTCCAAACGTGTCATCCAAACACTAGCTGCCGAAGGGCAGTTTATTACTTCTGAAAAAGATATCGCTTTTAGACAGAGTGTTTCAACAACTACTGTTAATCGTGCTTTACACCAATGGTCTCCTCAATTCAAACCGAACTATCAAAGGCTTCCACTACATCTTTCAATGGATGAATTCAAATCGGTAAAGAGTGCTGATAGTCAGATGAGTTTTATTTGCACTGATGCGAAAAAATATGAAATCATTGATATCCTCCCATCTAGAAGATTGCATCATCGATCGTTTTCATTTGTCCCAATTAGTAACACGCTCCCTTAATCAAACACGCATTAAACTCATGAACCGTTATGATACTTCAAACTCAGAAGATAAAAAGATTTATCGTAAACTCAAAGCGTATTGGAAATTACTTCTCAAAAAACAAAACAGACTTAAGCGATTTTGATTATCGCTATCATCGTTTATTTAACGGACAAAAAAGTTCGACAGGAATCATCGATTACTTTATGACACTGGATGTTGAATTCAAAGAAACATACGAACTAGCACAGCAATTACTGATTGCGGTACAACACAAAAATTCCCCTGCTTACCAATCACTGATTCAGACTAAAAAACCTTTCATGTCTTTACAACTGAAACGCAGTTTAAAAACATTAAACAAGCATTTACCTTCAATTGGAAATAGCTTTAAATACGAGGATTCCAACGGGCATTTAGAAGGGATCAATAACAAAATAAAAGTGATTAAACGGATTTCGTTTGGTTACCGTAACTTTTCAAATTTCAGAAACAGGATTCTACTCGGATTCAATCATAAACGCATCGCTCCCAACTCGTAATTAATTGACTATTTTACTGTCTTTTAATACGCGAGAGCCTCAATAATAAACGTGCAGTGTCATGACGTTTGTGAAGGCGACTCTAGCGGGAAAAGTGGCAGCTGAATACCCCACAGCGGAGCGCGGAGGATGAAGCGTCACCCGCAGAAAGCGTCCTTCACATTAGGAATGACTACAAAAAAAAGCAGCTACCAAAAAAGGTAGCTGACAAAAATGACTTGTTTTACTA
>NZ_AODH01000106.1 GCF_000525915.1 Brochothrix campestris FSL F6-1037
TTTTCGCAAAAAAATAGCAACATTTCAAATCCCTATAATATTAAGTCACCACAACAAATTTATAAGGGGGATTCGACAATGTCAGCTATCACTTTTAATAATATCGCGAATTCCTCTGGAATTACAGATGAAACTATTTCTTTTCCAAAAACATGGTGTTTAACTCAGTTAATTAAAGGTGTTTTAAGCCCTTGTTATTTTGGTACACGCTCTTACACACCCTCACGGTGTGCGAATTGCGGCTTTAATAATAAAACAGTTAAACTCAGTAAACACGGAACTAAACTATCACGTATCACACTCTCTAAAACAAATAACCTTCCAACCTATCTCTTTTTAAAGAAGCAACGCTTCTTATGTAAAGGATGTAAAACAACCTTTATCGCTTCAACTCCGATGGTAAAACGAAATTGTTTTATCTCCAAACGTGTCATCCAAACACTAGCTGCCGAAGGACAGTTTATTACTTCTGAAAAAGATATCGCTTTTAGACAGAGTGTTTCAACAACTACTGTTAATCGTGCTTTACACCAATGGTCTCCTCAATTCAAACCGAACTATTAAAGGCTTCCACTACATCTTTCAATGGATGAATTCAAATCGGTAAAGAGTGCTGATAGTCAGATGAGTTTTATTTGCACTGATGCGAAAAAATATGAAATCATTGATATCCTCCCATCTAGAAGATTGCATCATCGATCGTTTTCATTTGTCCCAATTAG
>NZ_AODH01000107.1 GCF_000525915.1 Brochothrix campestris FSL F6-1037
CGTCAGATAACTTATATTATATTTAACTAATAATAATCGGGGCTTTTTTGGCTCTATGTCAAATAGTGTTGTTATTCAAAATTTAGTAAAATAAGTCATTTTTGGCAGCTACCTTTTTTGGTAGCTGCTTTTTTTTGTAGTCATTCCTAATGTGAAGGACGCTTTCTGCGGGTGACGGTTCATCCTCCGCGCTTCGCTGTGGGGTATTCAGCTGCCACTTTTCCCGCTAGAGTCGCCTTCACAAACGTCATGACGCTGCACGTTTATTATTGAGGCTCTCGCTTCATATGAATAATTTAAAAAGTAATCTCTGAGATGATGCAATCTTCTAGATGGGAGGATATCAATGATTTCATATTTTTTCGCATCAGTGCAAATAAAACGCATCTGACTATCAGCACTCTTTACCGATTTGAATTCATCCATTGAAAGATGTAGTAGAAGCCTTTGATAGTTCGGTTTGAATTGAGGAGACCATTGGTGTAAAGTACGATTAACAGTAGTTGTTGAAACACTCTGTCTAAAAGCGATATCTTTTTCAGAAGTAATAAACTGTCCTTCGGCAGCTAGTGTTTGGATGACACGTTTGGAGATAAAACAATTTCGTTTTACCATCGAAGTTGAAGCGATAAAGGTTGTTTTACATCCTTTGCATAAGAAGCGTTGCTTCTTTAAAAAAGAGATAGGTTGGAAGGTTATTTTGTTTTAGGGAGTGTGATACGTGATAGTTTAGTTCCGTGTTTAATGAGTTTAACTGTT
>NZ_AODH01000108.1 GCF_000525915.1 Brochothrix campestris FSL F6-1037
CAGAGCTTTACGACCCGAAGGCCTTCTTCGCTCACGCGGCGTTGCTCGGTCAGACTTTCGTCCATTGCCGAAGATTCCCTACTGCTGCCTCCCGTAGGAGTTTGGGCCGTGTCTCAGTCCCAATGTGGCCGATCACCCTCTCAGGTCGGCTATGGATCGTTGCCTTGGTAAGCCATTACCTTACCAACTAGCTAATCCAGCGCGGGTCCATCTCACAGTGACAGCCGAAACCGTCTTTCACTTGAACATCTTATGATATTCAGCACATTCGGTATTAGCATCGATTTCTCGATGTTATCCCCAGCTGTGAGGCAGGTTACCCACGTGTTACTCACCCGTCCGCCACTAACTTCAAAGGAGCAAGCTCCTTATCCGTTCGTTCGACTTGCATGTATTAGGCACGCCGCCAGCGTTCGTCCTGAGCCAGGATCAAACTCTCGTTAAAAAGTAACGGTGTTTAAACCGTCAAATGATCCTTAACTAGTTCGCTAGCTAAAAATTTATTACTTGTTGTCGTTACGAAATTAATTGGTTAAACTCCTAAGAGTTTAAGCATATAACATCTTTTTGTTCGTTCAGTTTTCAAAGGTCAATCGTTGACTTAACAACTTAATAATCATACCATGATGAGTGATTAATGTCAAGCACTAATCTCATAGTAGATTGCTTGGCAACGTCCTACTCTCACAGGGGGAAACCCCCAACTACCATCGGCGCTAAAGAGCTTAACTACTGTGTTCGGGATGGGAACAGGTGTATCCTCTTTGCTATCGTCACCAAACAGATAAATATGTCTGGATAATTATGAAATTATCATGAAAGTTTGCACTCTCAAAACTGAATACTAATTGATTTTTTTCGAAAGGTAACAACCCATCGTCATTTTCGCTTTTAAAACTTAATAAGGTTAAGTCCTCGACCTATTAGTATTCGTCCGCTCCGTACATCGCTGCACTTCCACTCCGAACCTATCAACCTGATCGTCTCTCAGGGGTCTTACTCACATAAAGTGATGGAAATCTC
>NZ_AODH01000109.1 GCF_000525915.1 Brochothrix campestris FSL F6-1037
TGGTTCTGGGGAAGCTCGTCCGCCCAGGGTTAGTCGGGACCTAAGCTGAGGCCGATAGGCGTAGGCGATGGACAACAGATTGATATTTCTGTACCAGTCATTAATGTTTGAGCGATGGGGGGACGCAGTAGGATACGAACGCATGCTGATGGATATGCATGTACAAGCAATTAGGCAGGAAAGTAGGCAAATCCGCTTTCCGCGTAAGCTGAGTTGTGATGTGGTGGCACCTAGTGCCGTAGGTTCTGATTCCACACTGCCAAGAAAAGCCTCTAGTTAGTTAATGACTGCCCGTACCGCAATCCGACACAGGTAGATGAGGAGAGAATCCTAAGGTGAGCGAGAGAACTCTTGTTAAGGAACTCGGCAAAATGACCCCGTAACTTCGGGAGAAGGGGTGCTCTATTAAGGTGAAAGCCTGAGAGAGCCGCAGTGAATAGGCCCAAGCGACTGTTTACCAAAAACACAGGTCTATGCAAAATCGTAAGATGAAGTATATGGGCTGACACCTGCCCGGTGCTGGAAGGTTAAGAGGAGTGCTTAGCGCAAGCGAAGG
>NZ_AODH01000110.1 GCF_000525915.1 Brochothrix campestris FSL F6-1037
GAGCGGAACGATGACCCGAGGTACCTGTCGCTAGTTTTTGACCGGTAACCGCATCATCTGCTAACGCTTTTTCTTTGCCATCAACTCCGGTTACTTTCAGGCTGCCTGGTTGATACACGAGTCCTGCTGGAATCGCATCGCCAATTTTCACCTTGTTAATAATCGTCGTTGGCGCTGATGTGTTTGTTGCCTTAATTTGATAGCTAATGACCGCGCCAACTTTAACGGCTTTGTGATCAATCGCATCATTGCTGGCATTGAAGACGTTTTTTCTCAGCTTTTAATTTACCTGCTGTCGGCACCACCACTGTCGGTACGCTTGGGATATCTGGTACAGGTGGGTTATCATCGGGATCTTTTGGTGTTGCCACCGCTTTATTGACAACTGTTGTCCCTACAGACTCGGATTCTAGTTTCACCTTAAAGGCAATCACTGCGGTTGCTGTTTCGTTTGTTAAACGGAGCTCTTTCACCGTCAACGTTTGTTCGTTCCAAATTCCTTTGTCGGCGACTGCTTTGCCGTCAATGGTCGTACTGTTTGGTACATAGCTCACATGATTCGGTAATTTATCTACCACTTGACCAACCCATGGGCCACTTCCAGCCTCATGCGTCAGTTTAA
>NZ_AODH01000111.1 GCF_000525915.1 Brochothrix campestris FSL F6-1037
AAAAAAAGTGCCTTAGCGAAAAAATCATGTATTATTGAGGTTACGACACCAAACAATAAAGGATGATTTTGCTATGACACTCATAAAGAATAACACATTTAAAACAAAACATACACACCTTTCTGTTGCCGAACGTAGGATGATACAAATGTTACTCCGCAAGAAAGAATCACATCGGTCAATTGCTTATTTACTCAACCGGTCACCTCAAACAATTAACAACGAAGTTAAAAGGGGAATAATCACGAAAAGATTTCGATTGAAAGTAAACAAAAAACAAAGCACCGTCTTTCTTGTTCGTTCTTACTCGCACAAAAAGGGACAAGCTTGTTATGAACTCAAGCGCAAAAATTGTGGCCGTAAATACAAATGGATTTCCTGCGTTGCCTTCATTGAATATGTCACTCGAAAAATAGCAATTGATAAATGGTCACCTGATGCAATCGTTGGCTATGCCAAACGCCATCAGCTTTTTTCAGACGATGAAATGCTTTCAGTAAAAACACTTTATCATCTGATTGATGCTGGTTTCTTAGGCGTCAAAAACATTGACTTGAATAAAAAGGTATCACGACAAATTAAGAAACAAAAAAGTCGTAAGAACAAGCGTATATTAGGACAATCAATTGAAAAACGTCCAGACATCGTTGATGTCCGAGAAGAATTAGGGCATTGGGAAATTGATACTGTTGTTGGTCTGAAAAATAAAGCAGACGCTG
>NZ_AODH01000112.1 GCF_000525915.1 Brochothrix campestris FSL F6-1037
AAAAATTAATCAAGAGAGAAGGAATATAAATATGAAATTAGCACAATTAATGGCCATTGGTTTAACCGTCGGAACAATCGGAGTAAGCGTAGCAACTGTATCAGCAGATGAGGTGCGTGACGGTTCGACAGCAGCAAGTGTAACTTTAAAAGGTGGGGAGTTAACATTCTCAGAAATCGCACCAACGATTGCTTTTGAAGACATTACTTTAACGGGCGAAGCGCAAACAGTAGGCGCTAAAGCAGAGGCAATTATCGGCATCAATGATTACCGTGGGATTGATGAAAATTGGGATTTAACAGTGAAAGAAACAGCGCCCGTCGATGCTAAAAGTTTCACAGAACAAGGCTTGCAAATTAACTTAGCAGCGACAGCAAATGCAGGCGTAACAGCTGAAACAGTCGCAGTGTCGGAAGAAAATCAACTCGTAGCAAACGGATCACGTTTTGAACATGCAATTGACTTAAACCCAACATTAGCTGCACCGAAAGCAACCGCAGCTGGCACATATGCAACAACACTTGACTGGACATTAAAACCAGCAGAATAAGTAGCAAATGAGTAAACAAATAAAAAAAATTAATCAGAGAGAAGGAATATAATATGAAATTAGCACAATTAATGGCCATTGGTTTAACCGTCGGAACAATCGGAGTAAGCGTAGCAACTGTATCAGCAGATGAGGT
>NZ_AODH01000113.1 GCF_000525915.1 Brochothrix campestris FSL F6-1037
GCAGTTATTCCTATTGAACGCTTAACGACACCTCAAACTCAGCCAGAAACAGTTGTTGATTTACGTACATTCGCTGAAAAAGTGCCAGTTACAACAGGTTCTGGTTCATACCCTGTGTTACTTAAAAACAAAGGTGTCATGATTTCAGTTGAAGAATTAGAAAAAAAACCCAGCTCTTGCTAAACCGGAGTTTAAAAAAAGTTTCGTGGGCTGTAAAAAC
This sequence comes from Brochothrix campestris FSL F6-1037, assembly GCF_000525915.1. Taxonomy (GTDB): domain Bacteria; phylum Bacillota; class Bacilli; order Lactobacillales; family Listeriaceae; genus Brochothrix; species Brochothrix campestris. Next base: position 221 of record NZ_AODH01000113.1, read on the forward strand.
ATACCGTGGATATATTCCAATTTCTCAAGAGGCTCTTGAAGATTCAGATATTGACTTAGCTGGATTAGTTGCTAATCATGTACAAACGTCAAGCGTTGAACACTGCTAACGCTGAAATTTCTAAAGTGTTGAAAACAGCAACAGCTAAA
>NZ_AODH01000114.1 GCF_000525915.1 Brochothrix campestris FSL F6-1037
TTATCCACGAACAGATAGTGATTTAATTACCACGAGTGAGTTTGCCTACCTCAAAGAAAATTTAGAAGATATGAAGGCTTTATTAAATACAACGATTAACACTCCTCAAACAGAACCGAGAACACGTTACGTGAACAATGCAAAGGTGTTAGAACATTATGCGATTATCCCAACACAGAAATTACCGCTGTTAAATAAGCTCTCCGAAAAAGAAAAAAACATTTACGAAAGTATCTTAAAACACACACTCATGATGTTCATGGGTGATTTTTTGTATGAGCAAACAAATTTAACGTTAGAAGTGAACGGACTCAGTTTTAACGCTTCAGGTAATGTGCCTATGGAAAAGGGATGGAAAGCATTAACTAGTGATGAATCAAAAAAGGAAAAGA
>NZ_AODH01000115.1 GCF_000525915.1 Brochothrix campestris FSL F6-1037
TACCGATTTGAATTCATCCATTGAAAGATGTAGTGGAAGCCTTTAATAGTTCGGTTTGAATTGAGGAGACCATTGGTGTAAAGCACGATTAACAGTAGTTGTTGAAACACTCTGTCTAAAAGCGATATCTTTTTCAGAAGTAATAAACTGCCCTTCGGCAGCTAGTGTTTGAATGATGCATTTGGTGATAAAACAATTTCTTTTTACCATCGAAGTTGAAGCGATAAAGGTTGTTTTACATCCTTTACATAAGAAGCATTGCTTCTTTAAAAAGAGATAGGTTGGAAGGTTATTTGTTTTAGGGAGTGTGATACGTGATAGTTTAGTTCCGTGTTTAATGAGTTTAACTGTTTTATTATTAAAGCCGCAATTCGCACACCGTGAGTGTGTGTAAGAGCGTGTACCAAAATAACAAGTGCTTAAAACACCTTTAATTAACTGAGTTAAACACCATGTTTTTGGAAAAGAAATAGTTT
>NZ_AODH01000116.1 GCF_000525915.1 Brochothrix campestris FSL F6-1037
GCATGAGGCTGGAAGTGGCCCATGGGTTGGTCAAGTGGTAGATAAATTACCGAATCATGTGAGCTATGTACCAAACAGTACGACCATTGACGGCAAAGTAGTCGCCGACAAAGGAATTTGGAACGAACAAACGTTGACGGTGAAAGAGCTCCGTTTAACAAACGAAACAGCAACCGCAGTGATTGCCTTTAAGGTGAAAGTAAAAGAAGAAGCCTTAAATACGACAGTTGTCAATAAAGCGGTGGCAACACCAAAAGATCCCGATGATAACCCACCCGTACCAGATATCCCAAGCGTACCGACAGTGGTGGTGCCGACAGCAGGTAAATTAAAAGCTGAGAAAAACGTCTTCAATGCCAGCAATGATGCGATTGATCACAAAGCCGTTAAAGTTGGCGCGGTCATTAGCTATCAAATTAAGGCAACGAACACATCAGCGCCAACGACGATTATTAACAAGGTGGAAATTGGCGATGCGATTCCAGCAGGACTCGTGTATCAACCAGGCAGCCTGAAAGTAACCGGAGTTGATGGCAAAGAAAAAGCGTTAACAGATGATGCGGTTACCGGTCAAAAACTAGCGACAGGTGACCTCGGGTCACTCAAAGGTGG
>NZ_AODH01000117.1 GCF_000525915.1 Brochothrix campestris FSL F6-1037
GTAAAGGATGTAAAACAACCTTTATCGCTTCAACTTCGATGGTAAAACGAAATTGTTTTATCTCCAAACGTGTCATCCAAACACTAGCTGCCGAAGGACAGTTTATTACTTCTGAAAAAGATATCGCTTTTAGACAGAGTGTTTCAACAACTACTGTTAATCGTGCTTTACACTAATTGTCTCCTCAATTCAAACCGAACTAGCACAGCAATTACTGATTGCGCTAAAACACAAAAATTTCCCTGCTTACCAATCATTGATTCAGACTAAAAAACCTTTCGTTTCTTCACAACTGAAACGCAGTTTAAAAAACATTAAACAAGCATTTACCTGCAATCGAAAATAGCTTTAAATACGAGGATTCCAACGGGCATTTAGGAGGGATCAATAACAAAATAAAAGTGATTAAACGGATTTCGTTTGGTTACCGTAACTTTTCAAATTTCAGAAACAGGATTCTACTCGGATTCAATCATAAACGCATCGCTCCCAACTCGTAATTAATTGACTCTTTACTGTCTTTTAATA
>NZ_AODH01000118.1 GCF_000525915.1 Brochothrix campestris FSL F6-1037
AAAATCCTGCGGTGAGTGATCACCGTGCCGGTTCGATTCCGGCCCTCGGCATTGTAACACAATTTAAAATGAGCGCCCATAGCTCAACTGGATAGAGTACTTGACTACGAATCAAGCGGTTAGAGGTTCGACTCCTCTTGGGCGCATTACCAAACGGGAAGTAGCTCAGCTTGGTAGAGCACTTGGTTTGGGACCAAGGGGTCGCAGGTTCGAATCCTGTCTTCCCGATTGTATGAATTTACAATCGGAATATCATACCCAATTAATGGGGCCTTAGCTCAGCTGGGAGAGCGCCTGCCTTGCACGCAGGAGGTCAGCGGTTCGATCCCGCTAGGCTCCACCAACTTTTAAGTAACTCATTATAACAACATGGCGGTGTAGCTCAGCTGGCTAGAGCATTCGGTTCATACCCGAAAGGTCGTGGGTTCGACTCCCTCTGCCGCTATTATTATTTTGTAATGTAGGACCTTTAGCTCAGTTGGTTAGAGCAGACGGCTCATAACCGTCCGGTCGTAGGTTCGAGTCCTACAAGGTCCATTAACAAAATAACATTTATTATTTCGGAGGATTACCCAAGTCTGGCTGAAGGGAACGGTCTTGAAAACCGTCAGGCGAGTAAAATCGCGCGGGGGTTCGAATCCCTCATCCTCCTTAACTCACTTATGAGTAACAATTTAATAGCAACACATTTCGGAGGATTACCCAA
>NZ_AODH01000119.1 GCF_000525915.1 Brochothrix campestris FSL F6-1037
CCATGTTTTTTTCTTTGAGTGATAAGGTGAGGCTTTTTGGGTCGTGCCTCTATTTTAGGTGTCTCTCTTTTTTTTGAATTTTCTTTCTTATCTCGCCCTTCTTTCGGATGAACAGGTAGGTCATCTAACATTTTTTTTACCTTATGATTAATCACCGCATGATCTTTTTTCAGATTATTAAGCAAGTTATTTCCTAAGCGAGTTTTTATTTCTTGTTCTTTATTTGCAAGGTATTCATCAGGCTTCGCACTCTCGCCATACAGTTCTTTTAAATAAGTAGCATAAGCATCTACATTTTTTTGTGTAACGCATTCTCTCGGGACTCTTTTGAGTTAATACATCGGTCAGACGATCCACTCTTTTTTGAGTATCGGGTTTTAATTTTCCATATTGCCAATTGAATTTATTGTCAGGTAATTCTTTTTTTGAGTGTGTTTATTTCTGTCAGGAAGGAACGATTATCACTGAACACTTCTGTTTCGTAAGTCTTTTTTGA
>NZ_AODH01000120.1 GCF_000525915.1 Brochothrix campestris FSL F6-1037
GAGGAGCATCGCTGGGTAGCTATGTGTGGAAGGGATAAACGCTGAAAGCATCTAAGCGTGAAGCCCCCCTCGAGATGAGATTTCCCATCACTTTATGTGAGTAAGACCCTGAGAGACGATCAGGTTGATAGGTTCGGAGTGGAAGTGCAGCGATGTACGGAGCGGACGAATACTAATAGGTCGAGGACTTAACCTTATTAATTTTTAAAAGCGAAAATGACGATGGGTTGTTACCTTTCGAAAAAAATCAATTAGTATTCAGTTTTGAGAGTGCAAACTTTCATGATAATTTCATAATTATCCAGACATATTTATCTGTTTGGTGACGATAGCAAAGAGGATACACCTGTTCCCATCCCGAACACAGTAGTTAAGCTCTTTAGCGCCGTACTGGTGAGTTGGGGGTTTCCCCCTGTGAGAGGTAGGACGTTGCCAAGCAATGGGGGTTTAGCTCAGCTGGGAGAGCATCTG
>NZ_AODH01000121.1 GCF_000525915.1 Brochothrix campestris FSL F6-1037
GGATGTGTGAAATAAATAGCCAGTGTATCTTTGAGCAACTCATTGATGCCTGAAAATTCTTTGCCATTATCCGCAGTAATGGTTTTAAAGAGGGCTCCAAAATATGATCCACACTGTTTCTTAAGGTGTAAGAGGGCTTTATTCACAAAAGATGCTTGTTTTCCTTCGACTTTGAGTATGAATTCAAATCGTGTTTTACGCTCAGTCACTGTTAATAAAACAGCGTCTGCTTTATTTTTCAGACCAACAACAGTATCAATTTCCCAATGCCCTAATTCTTCTCGGACATCAACGATGTCTGGACGTTTTTCAATTGATTGTCCTAATATACGCTTGTTCTTACGACTTTTTTTGTTTCTTAATTTGTCGTGATACCTTTTTATTCAAGTCAATGTTTT
>NZ_AODH01000122.1 GCF_000525915.1 Brochothrix campestris FSL F6-1037
GTAAATCGCGATAAATGGTATCGATATTATCTAACGCTTTTTTGTGTTGTTGCCGTTTCGTCTGTGGCTTTGGGTCTTGTTGACCGCCCATAATATCTCCTAGAAGTTTTTTGGATATCTTCGAAATCATTGTAGTTGTCAAAGATAGCATCTGCCGTAACGTTCTCATTTTTATAACAACCAGCGACTGTTTTCAGCCATTTCATCGAACGCATCAATTTGTTCTAATGTGCTGAAGTTACCTTCTTCTTCAAGTTGCTCAAATTTAGCAATCATTTTTTAAAATCTCTCGTTTTTTTAGACAGTCTGATAGTTTCGCTAAAGTAAGCCTTTTTTATTAATAATGATTTTCGCCATCGTAATTCCTCCATGTAACTATATTTTTAATATAAAAAGAGAGCAGAGTTAACTGCTCTCAGTCATTTATTTTATTCTGCAGTGATAGTCGCTGTACAAGTTGCTGTTTTGTTGCCTGAAACAGTTTTAACTGTAATAAC
>NZ_AODH01000123.1 GCF_000525915.1 Brochothrix campestris FSL F6-1037
TCAGGTGACCTCGGGTCACTCAAAGGTGGCGAAAGCCTCTTTATCAGTTTCAAAGTGAAAGTAAGTGCGGAAGCTAAAGGCAAGGTTGTCAACGTGGCAACAGTCGATGGCAATGTGCCACCGCCAACACCAGGTGAGCCAGATGTGCCACTTGTGCCAGAAAAACCAACCACTGATATTAACGTTCCACCAGGTCAAGTGAACGGTGAGAAGTTAGTTAACAACAAAACAAAAGCAACAGCGCACGTCGGTGATACACTCAACTACAGTATTAAACTGACGCATGAGGCTGGAAGTGGCCCATGGGTTGGTCAAGTGGTAGATAAATTACCGAATCATGTGAGCTTTGTACCAAACAGTACGACCATTGACGGCAAAGCAGTCGCCGACAAAGGAATTTGGAACGAACAAACGTTGACGGTGAAAGAGCTCCGTTTAACAAACGAAACAGCAACCGCAGTGATTGCCTTTAAGGTGAAAGTAAAAAGAAGAAGCCTTAAAATACGAACAGTTGTCAATAAAGCGGTGGCAACACCAAAAGATCCCGATGATAACCCACCCGTACCAGATATCCCAAGCGTACCGACAGTGGTGGTGCCGACAGCAGGTAAATTAAAAGCTGAGAAAAAACGTCTTCA
>NZ_AODH01000124.1 GCF_000525915.1 Brochothrix campestris FSL F6-1037
TCGCAACACTTTGTGGTGTGATTGTTGGTGCGATGATGATGTTCGGTGGCGGTGTTTCTCAAAAGGCTAAAGGTTGGTTAATGTGGATCATCATCGGGTGTTTAATTGCATGGGGTGCGGCAGAAATTATGAGTACGTTAAAATCAGTGTCAGGATTCTAAATAACGACTAAAAAAATAAAGTGCGGCAATTCATTTTGCTGCACTTATTATTTAAAAAGGAGAATAAACTATGTTTAAGCCAAAAGAAAAGAAAAGAAAAAAACAACCATCACTTTGAGATACAAATTTAAGTTTATCGACTTACCAAAAAAGGTGAATCGTAGTTTAAAGAAATTGAATATGAAGTCGTTTTACGCATTAACTGAAACACAAGAATGGTTAGAAAAAAATAA
>NZ_AODH01000125.1 GCF_000525915.1 Brochothrix campestris FSL F6-1037
TCCGATTGTTCCGACGGTTAAACCAATGGCCATTAATTGTGCTAATTTCATATTATATTCCTTCTCTCTGATTAATTTTTTTATTTGTTTACTCATTTGCTACTTATTCTGCTGGTTTTAATGTCCAGTCAAGTGTTGTTGCATATGTGCCAGCTGCGGTTGCTTTCGGTGCAGCTAATGTTGGGTTTAAGTCAATTGTATGTTCAAAACGTGATCCGTTTGCTACGAGTTGATTTTCTTCCGACACTGCGACTGTTTCAGCTGTTACGCCTGCATTTGCTGTCGCTGCTAAGTTAATTTGCAAGCCTTGTTCTGTGAAACTTTTAGCATCGACGGGCGCTGTTTCTTTCACTGTTAGATCCCAATTTCCATCAATCCCACGGTAATCATTGATGCCGATAATTGCCTCTGCTTTAGCGCCTACTGTTTGCGCTTCGCCCGTTAAAGTAATGTCTTCAAAAGCAATCGTTGGTGCGATTTCTGAGAATGTTAACTCCCCACCTTTCAAAGTTACACTTGCTGCTGTCGAACCGTCACGCACCTCATCTGCTGATACAGTTGCTACGCTTACTCCGATTGTTCCGACGGTTAAACCAATGGCCATTAATTGTGCTAATTTCATATTATATTCCATCTCTCTGATTAATTTTTTTTATTT
>NZ_AODH01000126.1 GCF_000525915.1 Brochothrix campestris FSL F6-1037
CTTGCGTTTTGTACATTTCATTACCTTCCCAAAAATCGGACAGTTCCAAAGAGGAACCATCGTTCAAATCACCATTTTGAATAATTAAATCGTGATCTATCAAGCGACAAACATTAACTAAATTTTCAACATGTTCATAAGATGCTTTCTTGAGATTCTTTAAATTTTTAGGCATTAGACCTAAATGTAAATCTGTGATGAATGGTATAACTAATGTGCTTGATTTCGTTTTTTTCTTAACTTTCTCGCTAAATCGAACAATTTCATTTGCTACATTATCGCTCGTTTTGAAAATGAAGTTTTCTTGATTAACAGGTACGTGTAATTTCATTATCACATCTCCTTCCAAGCTGTTATTCCGTTGTCGCTTACGATACGTTTTAAGCGTTAGTAAGGCTTGATTTGTCGAGTTACGCGTCATTGTTTGAACTCTACCGTTCGAAGGCATCGCGCCTGACGAGTGAAAAAGA
>NZ_AODH01000127.1 GCF_000525915.1 Brochothrix campestris FSL F6-1037
AAGCACAGGCACGTCGGTGATATACTCAACTACAGTATTAAACTGACGCATGAGGCTGGAAGTGGCCCATGGGTTGGTCAAGTGGTAGATAAATTACCGAATCATGTGAGCTATGTACCAAACAGTACGACCATTGACGGCAAAGCAGTCGCCGACAAAGAAATTTGGAACGAACAAACGTTGACGGTGAAAGAGCTCCGTTTAACAAACGAAACAGCAACCGCAGTGATTGCCTTTAAGGTGAAACTAGAATCCGAGTCTGTAGGGACAACAGTTGTCAATAAAGCGGTGGCAACACCAAAAGATCCCGATGATAACCCACCCGTACCAGATATCCCAAGCGTACCGACAGTGGTGGTGCCGACAGCAGGTAAATTAAAAGCTGAGAAAAAACGTCTTCAATGCCAGCAATGATGCGATTGATCACAAAGCCGTTAAAGTTGGCGCGGTCATTAGCTATCAAATTAAGGCAACAAACACATCAGCGCCAACGACGATTATTAACAAG
>NZ_AODH01000128.1 GCF_000525915.1 Brochothrix campestris FSL F6-1037
TAAATCTTTTTATCTTCTGAGTTTGAAGTATCATAACGGTTCATGAGTTTAATGCGTGTTTGATTAAGGGAGCGTGTTACTAATTGGGACAAATGAAAACGATCGATGATGCAATCTTCTAGATGGGAGGATATCAATGATTTCATATTTTTTCGCATCAGTGAAAATAAAACGCATCTAACTATCAGCACTCTTTACCGATTTGAATTCATCCATTGAAAGATGTAGAGGAAGCCTTTGATAGTTCGGTTTGAATTGAGGAGACAATTAGTGTAAAGCACGATTAACAGTAGTTGTTGAAACACTCTGTCTAAAAGCGATATCTTTTTCAGAAGTAATAAACTGCCCTTCGGCAGCTAGTGTTTGAATGATGCGTTTGGAGATAAAACAATTTCGTTTTACCATCGAAGTTGAAGCGATAAAGGTTGTTTTACATCCTTTACATAAGAAGCGTTGCTTCTTTAAAAAGAGATAGGTTGGAAGGTTATTTGTTTTAGGGAGTGTGATACGTGATAGTTTAGTTCCGTGTTTAATGAGTTTAACTGTTTTATTAT